>JAGTSD010000462.1 GCA_018262135.1 Pseudomonadota bacterium
TTTGGCGCGGTGAGCGAGGATCCCGGTGGCTTGCCAAACCACGGCCCCGACGGTCGAGTTGCAGAAGGTCAGCCCGACTCACCGGGATCGCTCGTCGCGTTATTCCTTGATGGCTTCGACGGCAATGTCGATGCGCACCTCGTCGCTCACGTTCGGCGCGTACTTGCCGGCCTTGAACGCGGAGCGCTGGACCACGGTATGGGCGTCGGCCCCGATCGCGTCCTTTTTCAGCATCGGATGCGGCATCGCCTGGAACGAGGTCACGGTCAGCGTCACCGGCTGGGTCACGCCCTTCAAGGTCAGGTTGCCCTCGACCTTCACCGGCTGGTCGCCTTCGAAGACCACCTTGCTGGACTTGAACGTGGCGGTCGGGTACTGGGCCGTGTCGAGGAAATCCTCGCCCTGGATGTGATCGTCGAAGGTCGCATAGCCCGTGTCGACGGATCGGGTATCGATGACGATGTCCACCGCGCCGGTCTTCGCCTCCCGGTCCAGCATGATTTTGCCGGTGGTCTTGTTGAAGCGGCTCAGTTGCGTCGAATAGCCGAGGTGGTTGTACGAGAACCGGGGGAAGGTATGGGTTCCATCCAGCACATAGGTTTCCGGCGCCGCCAGGGCGGGAGCGGTGGCCGCCATCGTCACGGTGGCCAGCGCGAGAGCGGCTGAGAGAGCAGTCAGTTTCTTCATGGCAATTCTCCGGTAAGAGTGGAAAGGTTATTCGCCCGCGCGGGCGGTGATACGGAACTGAATCCGAACTTCATTGGCGACCCCGTCGAACGCCGCCCACGGCCCCTCGCCAATCGCGAAATCGGCGCGGCGGAGGGTGAATTGGCCGGCGAAGATGCCGGTCTTACCCTGCGCCGCGAAGGTCGCCGGGATAGTGACGTCCTGGGTCTTGCCCTTGATCGTTAGTTGGCCTGCCGCTTCATAGCGGTGATCGCCCAGCGCCTTGACGCGGCTGGTCGTGAAGCGCGCCGTCGGGAACGCCGGGGTGTTGAACCAGGTCTTGCTGGCGACTTCCTGATCGCTCTCGGCAGAGCCCGTGTCGATGCTAGCCAGGTCGACGTCCACGGTCGCCTGGGCCGATTCCGGGCGATCCGGATCGAAATTCAATTGCGCCGTGAATTGGCGGAATTTTCCGTCCATGGCGACGCCCATCTGCTGGTAGGCGAACGTGATGGCGCTCGGGTCGGCCTGCACCTGGCGGTATTCGGCGGCGCGGGCGCTCCAGGGCAGGACCGCCGCCAGCGTCAAGGCGAGGATAATCGGTTTCATGGTCGTTTCTCCGTGGAACGGGCGGGCAACATGCGCGTCAGCACGTCGTCCCGGTCGATGAAATGGTGCTTCAGGGCGGCGCCGATGTGGCCGGCGATCACCGCGACCAACAGCAGATTGAGGCTCAGATGCACGGTCTGTAACAGAGCGCCCAGTTCCTGATTCTTGGCCACCAAGTCGGGGATGGGCAGCACGCCGAACCAGACGGTCTGGAAACCCTTGGCCGAACTCATCAGCCAGCCCGACAGCGGAATCACGATCATCAGCCCGTACAGCAGCGCGTGGCCGGCATGGGCCGCGAACCGCATCACTTTCGGCATGTGCGTGGGTAGCGGCGGGGGCCGATGGGTCGCGCGCCAGGCCAGCCTGAACAGCACCAGCAGGAACACGGTCACGCCCGCCCATTTATGCCAGGAGTAAAGCTGCAACTTCCGGGGCGACAGCGGCAGGTCGGTCATGGTGAAGCCCAGCGCCAGCAACCCGAACAGCAGAACGGCCATCAGCCAGTAGTGCGGCGTCATGAGTCACCTCGCTCGTCCGGTAGAAAGGCGTAGGCATCCATGGCCAGCACGTAATCGTCGATGCCCGCGTGAAAGCGTTCGATCCGGGCCGGGTCGCCGGCGGCGCCGAGCGCCACATACAGCGGCAGCAAGTGCTCGTCGGTGGGATGCGCCTGGACGGCGCCCGGCGCTTGCCGGCGGTAATCCAGCAGAGCGGGAAGGTCGCGCCCCGCCAGGCGGTCGGCTATCCAGTCCGCGAATTCGCGCACGTAGGCCGGGGTCTGGCCGCCGCTGCGCCCGGCCCGCTGGAAATCGCCCAGATTATGGGTGAGGTTGCCGGACCCGATCACCAGGAACCCCCGGGCCGCCAGCGGCGCCAGCGCCCGACCCAGCCGCCAGGCGGCTTCCGGGCCGCCCCGACTCTGGATGGACAGCGGGATCACCGGGATGTCGACGTCGGGAAACATCAGGCGCAATGGAATCCAGGCGCCATGGTCGAGACCGCGTCGTTCGTCCCGTTGCACCGGCAGCCCCGCCGCTTCAATCGCCGCGACCACTTCCTGGGCGGCCTCGCGGCAGCCGGTGGCGGGGTAACGCAGTGTGTAGAGTTCCTCCGGGAATCCCCAGAAATCGTAAAGGGTTTCCGGACGGTCGGCGAATCCCACGGTCGGCATCGCCGTATCCCAATGCGCGCTGACGATCACGATCGCGCGGGGACGCGCCAGAGCTTGGGCGGTCGTGATGAGCGCCGCGCCGGCGGCGCCGGGGCGCAGCGCGAAGGTCGGCGCACCGTGCGGAACAAACAGAACCGGTTGAGCTGCGGTCATGGTGGATTCTCCAAAATCAGATGGCCGCAGT
>JAGTSD010000151.1 GCA_018262135.1 Pseudomonadota bacterium
CTAGCCAGTCCCGTAGCAACGGACCGTTGTCCTCAATTTCCAGATACGGCGCCAATTCCCGGCGCAGGGTTGGTTCGTAGTCGAACGGATAATGCTCGGCGTACCCCTCGACGAAGAAATCAAAGGGATTGATGACCGTCATCTCGGCCATCAGATCGACGGCGATGCTCAGTTCCCGGATTTTCTCCGGGAACACCAGTCGGGCCTGGAAGTTGCCGAAGGGGTCCTGCATCCAGTTGATAAAATGCTGGGGCGGGTCGATCTTGAGCGAATAGGCGTGAATAGGAGTGCGGGCGTGTGGGGCCGGACGCAACCGGATGACATGCGGCGAGACGTTGACCGGGTGGTCGAAGCGATAGGTCGTATGATGGTGAAGCGCAACACGGATGGCCATGGCCTGTCCTTCACGATGAGCTAACAATGGGGCGCATTATGCGCGGTTGAACCGCCTCGGCCAATGCAAGCAGTGTTCCGCACACGGTTGCTGATAGTTCCGACGGGTTCGCCGGTATACTTGCACCCCTCCCGTGCAACACGACCGCATTTCAGCATTCGTTTGGTGCAACCAACGCCATGATTTTGCCGCGCCAGGCCGTCTGGACGAGGTTGGCTTGGATTTTGCTAAATCCGATTGCACCGTCCACCGAAGCATGCCGATTCCAAGGACAAAGACGATGACCATCGAGTGGCAACACTACGCCGCGACGGATTCCTATTACGACGAACTCATCGCCAGCGCGACGGGGCCTCGGCCAGCGGCCCGGGCGCTTTGCGAATACCTGGCTTCCCTGAGCGACGCGGAGCTGCGCGAGCGCAAGACCGCCGCCGAACTCGACATTCTGGTGATGGGCATCACCTTCACCGTTTACACCGAGGGCGGCAGCATCGACCGGGCCTGGCCGTTCGACATCGTGCCGCGCATCATCCCCAGGCAGGAATGGGACCGCGCCGAGGCGGGCTTGAAGCAGCGGGTCCAGGCGCTCAACCTGTTCATTGATGACCTGTACCACGAGCAGAAGATCATCAAGGACGCCGTATTCCCCGCCGAGGTGCTGGCGCAGTCGGCCAACTTTCGCCCGCAATGCGTGGGCGTCAGCCCCCGCCATGGCGTCTGGGCGCACATCTGCGGTTCCGACCTGGTGCGCGACAAGGATGGCGCGATCTACGTGCTGGAAGACAATCTGCGCGTCCCGTCCGGCGTGTCCTACATGCTGGAAAACCGGCTGGTCACCAAGCGGGTGTTCCCGGAATTGTTCGAGTATCAGCGCATTCAGCCGGTGGATGACTACACCCTGCGCCTGTACGACATGCTGGCCTCGCTGTCGCCCCGGCCCGGCGACCATCCCACCGTGGTGGTGCTCACCCCCGGCATCTACAACTCGGCCTATTTCGAGCATTCCTATCTCGCCCAGCAAATGGGCGTGGAACTGGTGGAAGGCAGCGACCTGGAAGTGGGCGACGATGACTGCGTCTACATGCGCACCATCGAAGGGCTGGAGCGAGTGGACGTGATCTACCGGCGTATTGACGACCTGTTCCTGGACCCCAAGGCGTTCCGGCCCGACTCCGCGCTGGGCGTCAAGGGCTTGTTGCGAGCCTGGCGCAAGGGCAACGTGGCGCTGGCCAACGCGCCAGGCGCGGGCGTGGCCGACGACAAGGTGGTGTACGCCTTCGTCCCGGAGATCATCAAATACTACCTGGATCAGGACCCGCTGATTGCCAACGTGCCTTCCTACCTGTGCATGCGGGAGAAGGATCGGGGATACGTGCTGGCCAATCTCGACAAGCTGGTGGTGAAGCCGGCCAACGAATCCGGCGGCTACGGGATGCTGGTCGGGCCGCACGCCACGCCGGCCGAGCGCAAGCGGTTCGTCGAACTGATTCGGAAAGATCCGCGCAACTACATCGCCCAGCCGACCCTGGCGCTGTCCACCTCGCCGACCCTGTGCGACGACCGCATGGAGCCGCGCCACGTGGACCTGCGGCCGTTCATCCTGTCCGGCGGCCCCGCTACCTACGTCACCACCGGCGGCCTGACCCGGGTGGCGCTCAAAAAAGGTTCGCTGGTAGTCAACTCCTCGCAGGGCGGGGGCAGCAAGGACACCTGGATCGTGGATACCGAGGGCCTCTAACCATGCTATCGCGCGTCGCTCAGAACATTTATTGGATGACCCGCTACGTCGAACGGGCCGAGGACACCGCCCGGCTGATCAACGTCAACACCAATCTGCTGCTGGATCTGCCGCGCACCACCACCTTCGGCTGGTTGCCGCTGATTTTCATCGTGGGAGCCGAGAGCCAGTTTTTTGAAAAGGATCCGCATCGGCTGGTCGACGAAGCCAACGTGGTCAGGTTCCTGATCAATGATCGCGACCATCCTGGCTCGATCATTTCCAGCCTGGCCGCCGCCCGCGAGAATCTGCGCACCACCCGGGATACCGTGCCGCGAGAAGCCTGGGAGCAGATTAACGGCTTGTACATCTACGCCCGCGATCATGTGCCCAGCCGGCGCGGTCGCTATGAATTTCTGCGGCGGGTGATTCTGGGCGCGCAGCAGATCGGCGGCTTGCTGGCCGGCGCGATGAGCCGCACCGCCGCCTATGATTTCGTCCGCCTGGGCCATTATCTGGAACGCGCCGACATGACCACCCGCATTCTGGACGTGCGGTCGGCCAATCTGCTGTCCCACGCCCGCCAGACCCAGCAGAGCCAAGGCCAGAGTCAGATGCAAACCCAAACCCCAGCCTCCACTCAGGAGGAGCAGGATCCGTTCGAAAGCATCCAATGGATGAGCGTGCTGAAATCGCTCAGCGCCTATCAGATGTACCGCCAGCAGGTGCGCGTACGGGTCAGCGGGCCGGACGTGCTGAAGTTCCTGTTACAGGATGAATACTTCCCGCGCGCCGTGGCGTTCTGCTTGCGGCAACTGGACATCTGCCTGCGGAAACTGCCCCGCCATGATGCGGCGCTGGCCGCTCTCGCCGCGCTCCGGCAAAAACTGAACGCGGCGACGGTGCCGGAACTGAGCCGCGAAGGGCTGCACGATTTCATTGATGAGGTGCAAATCGGCCTGAGTCAACTGCACGACCAGATCGCCGCCGCCTATTTTGCCCATTAGCTCGCTTGTTGAACTGGCCCACCGCCGGTTCGTAAGCACTTGACTCACAAGGTGCTTATGCAGGCGTTTTTGTTGTAAATCAACCACTGAGGATAGGAAACTTAATCATGCCCAATCAAGTCAATCGTCGATTCTTTGTCAAACTCAGTGTCATGAGCCTGGCGGCGGCGCCTTTAGGTCATCTGCTGATGGGTAAGCCCGCGCAGGCACAGACGACGCGCTCGGGACGGTATGATAGTCCCAAGCAAATACCGGGAGTGGATATGGATGATGAACAGGCTAAAGCGCTTTATTATGTCGAGGATGCCACCAAGTCGCCCTTCCGAAAAAGCGATGGCCAGTTCTGTCATAACTGCATGCTTTACAGCGGTCGGGAAGGCTCGCAATGGGGACCTTGCGCTATCTTCTCTTACAGAGCAAACAAGTACAATCAAGCACTTGTGGTCAACGCCAACGGATGGTGCAGGTCATGGGGGCCCAGATCCGCCTGAATTCCATAAGTCCTGATTTTCGCTGCAAGCCGGCTCAATGCCGGCCTGTGGCATACTTGCTTCGGATGACCACCACCGTATTCCCAACCGGCTGGCAAGCTCGCCTGACCTTGGGTTTTCAACGCCGGAAGACCCGCACCATCCTGGGGCAGCGTTCACATCAAGGCCCCCTGCAAGTGCAGCGGCCGTTCTATCCCGAAGGCGAACGTGTTTGCCACGTCGCCCTCCTGCATCCGCCCGGTGGCGTGGTTGGCGGCGACGAACTGCGCGTCGATGCATCGGTGGATACTGGCGCTCACGCCCTCATCACCACGCCCGCCGCTGGCAAGTTTTATCGCAGCGCCGGCCCCTTCGCCCGCCAGACCCAGCTTTTGACTGTCGCCGCCGGCGCGGCGCTGGAATGGTTGCCGCAGGAGAATATCCTCTACAGCGGCGCTCGCGTCCACGCGCTCACCCGCATCGAACTCCAGGGCGACGCCCGGTTTCTGGGTTGGGAAATCTTCTGTCTGGGCCGGCCGGCGGCCAGCGAAACTTTCAGGGCAGGCGAGTATCGGCAGGATTTTGAACTGTGGCGCGACGGCGAGCCGCTGTATCTCGAACAGGGCCGCTACGCCGGCGGTGACGCTATCCTGGATGCACCCTGGGGCTTGCGGAACCAACCGGTCGGCGCCAACTTGATTTGCGCGGGTTCGCCGCCGGACGTAGTCGGCACCATCCGCTCCGGCTGGGATGCGCTGAAACAACCCTCCTGTCCGCTCGCCAATTCGTCGGCGGGCGAGACGGAACTGGCGACCGTCAGCCAACTGGACGGCGTGTTCATCGGTCGCTATCTTGGGCCGTCCACGGCGCGTGCCCGACGGTTTTTTACTCTGGCATGGAGCGTGCTTAGACCTGTACTCTTGGAGCGCCCGCCCTGCCCCTCCCGCTTTTGGAATACCTGACCACCGCGAGAAACCCTTCCATGGAGCTAACGCCCCGCGAAAAAGACAAGCTGCTGCTGTTCACCGCCGGCCTGCTGGCGGAACGGCGCAAAGCCAAAGGCCTGAAACTCAACTATCCCGAAGCCGTCGCCTATCTCTCCTGCGCCCTGCTGGAAGGCGCGCGGGAAGGCCGAACCGTGGCCGACCTGATGAGCCATGGCCGCACTCTGCTGACCCGCGACGACGTGATGGAAGGCGTTCCGGAAATGATCCCCGAGGTCCAAATCGAGGCCACCTTCCCGGACGGCACCAAGCTGGTTACTGTGCATCAACCGATTCCCTGAGGAGCGCTCATGATTCCCGGCGAAATCGTCACCGCCGCTGGTGACCTCGAACTTAACGCCGGCCGCCGCGTCACGCGGCTGACCGTGGCCAACACCGGTGACCGGCCGATTCAGGTCGGTTCGCATTATCACTTCTTCGAGACCAATCCCGCCCTGCGCTTCGACCGGGTGCAGGCGCGCGGTTGTCGGCTTGACATTCCCGCCGGCACGGCCGTGCGGTTCGAGCCGGGCCAGGAACGCGAGGTGGACCTGGTGGAATACGCCGGGGCGCGCGAGGTGTACGGCTTCCGCGCCGCGATCATGGGACCG
>JAGTSD010000152.1 GCA_018262135.1 Pseudomonadota bacterium
AGCGGTGGCGGACATAACTGAGGTCTCCGTTAAACGCGCCGAGTCACAACGCTGATTTTGCCACGGATAGAGGTTCGACGCCCGGCCCTGTCATTCCATTCCCAGCAGCGCCCGCTCCTCGTCCAGGGCAGCCTGTTCCCGTTGCTGCAAGGCCCACATCTGCGCGTACAAGCCGCCCTGTTGCAGCAGTTCGCGGTGGCTGCCCTGCTCCCGCACCCGGCCATGATCCAGCACCAGGATTTGATCGGCGTCCACGATGGTGGACAGGCGGTGGGCGATCACCAGGGTCGTATGTTCGGCGGCCACCGCGCGCAGGGCCTGCAAAATCGCCTGTTCGGAGCGGCTGTCCAGCGCCGAGGTCGCCTCGTCGAAGATCAGGATGCGCGGCCGCTTGAGGATGGCCCGCGCTATCGCCACCCGCTGCTTCTCGCCGCCCGACAGCTTCAACCCCCGCTCGCCGACCACCGTCTCGTAACCGGCCGGCAGCGCAGCGATAAAGTCGTGTAACTGCGCCATCCGGACGGCGGCGATGATCTCGTCCTGGCTGGCGTCGGGCCTGGCGTAGGCCAGGTTGTAATACAGCGTGTCGTTGAACAGCACGGTGTCCTGCGGAACGATGCCGATAGCGGCGCGCAAGCTCCGCTGGGTGACGGTGCGAATGTCCTGCCCATCCACGAGCACGCGCCCGCCTGTGGCGTCGTAGAACCGGAACAGCAACCGCGCCAGGGTGGACTTGCCGGCCCCACTGGCCCCGACCACCGCCAGCTTGCGCCCCGGCGGCACCGTAAAACTCACGTCGAACAGGATCTGCCGATCCGGCTGATAGCCAAAATCCACCTGCTCGAACCGCAACTCGCCCTGCGTCACCCGCAATTCGGTTGCAACCGGCGCGTCGCGGATTTCCGGGGTCCGCTCGAACAGCCGCACCAAATCGTCCATGTCGGCCAGCGCGTATTTGATCTGCCGGTAGACGATGCCGAGGAAATTCAGCGGGATGAATAGTTGCAGCAACAGGGCGTTGACCAGCACCAGATCGCCCAGGGTCATCTGACCGGCGGCGACCTGACCGGCGGCGACGACCATCATCACCGTCACCCCGACGGCGATAATCGTACCCTGGCCGAAGTTGAGCACCGACATCGAGGTCTGGCTGAGCACGGCGCTGTTTTCCCACGCCGCCAGGGTGGCGTCGCAGCGGCGCAATTCCCAATCCTCGTTGCCGAAATACTTGACCGTTTCGTAGTTGATCAAGCTTTCGATGGCCTCGTTGCCCGCCTGCGATTCCAGCCGGTTCATCAAATGACGATGTTCCATCCGCCAGTTGGTGATCGCCAGGGTGAAAGCGACGTAGACGACGACGCTGCCAAAGATGATCAGCGTGAAGATCGCGGGATAGCGGCCGAGCAGCAACCCTGCCGCCAGCAGGAATTCCACAATCACCGGCAGGATGCTGAACGCCAGATAGTTCAGCAGCGTGCTCAGGCTGCGCGCGCCCCGCTCCAGGTCGCGGCTGATGGCCCCGGTCTTGCGCTCCAGATGGAACCGCAGCGACAGATCGTGCAGGTGCGCCAGGGTACGCAGGGTCAGCCGGCGCATGGCGCGGTAGCGGACCCGGGCGAACAGCACGTCCCGCAACTCGCTGAACAGGGCATTGCCCAGTTTCAACGCCCCGTAGGCCAGCAGCAGCGTCACCGGCAGCATGACCACAGCTTGTTGGCGAGCGTCCAGACCGTCCACGATCTGCTTGAGTATGAGTGGCACGCCAATGTTGGCGACCTTGGCCAGCACGAGGCAACTTAACGCCAGCAACACCCGGCCTCGATATTCCCAGAGATACGGCAATAGCGCGCGCAGATTGGCACGGTCCCGGCGTTCCTGATGCGGAGATTCGGTATGGCGGAAATCGGGCCGCATGAGCATTGGCCTAAATAAAGAAGGGCCACCCCGGAGGATGGCCCTTGCGTCACAAGGGGATCGAAGGCAACAGATTAATTCGCGGTATCCGTCTTGATGCCAGTTTCACCCAGCATGTAAGTGACGGCATCCTTGATGTTGACTTCGGACAACGCGGGATTGCCACCCTTGGCCGGCATGCCACGAATGCCATTGACAGCATTTTTTACCAGGGTGTCCATGCCCTGGGCAAAGCGCGGCTCCCACTGATCCTTGGCGCCGACCTTGGGGGCGCCCGCCGCGCCCGTCGCATGGCAAGCCATGCAGACCTTGTTATAAACCTCCTGGCCAGACAACTTCAGTTCGGCGCCAGCGGGTTGGGGCACGGCAATAGCGACCCGGGCGACCGGTTTGATGCGTTCGACCGCGGCGACCTGCTTGCGCGAACCATCGTCGGGCGCAACGTTGCCGACGACACCTACCAGAGCGCCTACCATGAACAGCACTGCGGCCAGCAGCACCAGCGCCGAGATCAGGGCGACGAAGGTGGTGACAAAGGATTTTTCTGCGACTTGCGAGCTCACACTCTCACCTCACTGAACGCATTCTCAACCTGCTCATTCCCGGCAGCATCGCGGTGGACCTGGCTCGACTCGAACACTTCCCCCTGGTTCGGGTCGGGGGTTCGCACGATGGCGCCGTGGGTGGGAAGGTCTGGGTTTGGGCTTTTTATGTTGCTGTTTTAGGCAAAACTACACGCACTGATTATAGCGTTATTTAGCGGGGTCTGAAAACCGCCGCTCTACCTCGGTCGAAAGTGAACCGCCAGGCGATTTTATCAAAACCACCCGCCAAGGGCTGGACGCAAGGCTACCCACTGGGCATAATATTCGTCTTTTCAGCGCGCCCGTAGCTCAGTTGGATAGAGTGTTGGCCTCCGAAGCCAAAGGTCGTGGGTTCAAGTCCCGCCGGGCGCGCCAGTCTTTTCAAGTGGTTGCGGCGTTTTTTCCACGTCAGGAATAAGACCAGCGTGACCAAATCGTGACACCTTTTCCAAAACCGCCACGGCAGCCTGGACATTTTTGGGCGCCAAGTGCGCGTAGCGTTCGGTCATCTCGATGCTGGCGTGGCCCAGTAAAAGTAGGGGCGCTCCCGTTCTGGTCCAAGGGAAGCGCCTTTTTTCTATCCCGCAATCTCCAACAGTTCTTCAGTGGTCGGCGGGCGCGTTTTGGACGTCTTGAAATGTAGCGGATTTTCTCCGCATTGCCGGAGCAAGCGCGTGGCCATGGATTCCACTTTATTTTGCGAGCGCGCCGAAACGGCAAATCAATGCGTGGCAGACCGACCATCCTCACGATCGAATTTCGAGATAACGCGATGAAATACCTGGCTATTGCTGTGCTCCTGGCCATCGTCGTGGGAGCGATCATCCACTACGTCAACCACGACGGTCACCCACTCCCGGCCGAAACCAGTTCGGGGTGGATGCAACGGTAACTCGCCTGGCCTGCTCTGCCTGGCGGTCGTGGGTGAGACCGAAGCCGATATGAGCGCGATAACCGAGGTGGCTATCGCCGCGTTCCAGACCCTGGGGATGTCTTTTATTCCCTTGATTCACGAATAATTTTTCAATCGCTAAAATCCATCAATTCCGGAGATTACATGTTAACCCATACCGTTCTTGAGTTAATCGGCAATACGCCACTAATCCGCTTGAACGGGGAAAATATTTTTGCCAAGGCAGAATTTCTCAATCCAGGTGGCAGTATCAAAGATCGTGTGGCGCTGGCGATGATTGAGGGGGCGGAACACGCCGGTCGATTACATGCCAACTCCATTATCGTCGAGCCGACTTCAGGCAATACCGGGATTGGGATCGCGTTGATCGGGCAATTAAAGGGTTACCGGGTACGGATTGTGATGCCGGAAGATATGAGCGAAGAGCGGAAGAAGCTAATTCACGCTTTGGGTGCGGAACTGGTACTGACGCCGGCGCACGCCAGCATTAAAGGGGCAGTTGAGCGAGCGCGCCAAATGGCGGTTGAAGAGCCGAATGTCTTTGTGCCACAGCAGTTTGAAAATCCCGATAATCCGCGTGTTCATTATGAAACTACTGCACGCGAACTGTGGCAACAAATGGCAGGTGACGTAGCATGTTTTGTGGCCGGAGTGGGAAGCGGTGGCACCCTGCAGGGCGTAGGTAAATTTCTCAAAGAACAAAACCCTACAATAAAAGTAGTAGCGGTCGAACCCAGGAATGTCTCTGCCATTCTTGGACATGAGCCGGGACTGCATCAGATTCAGGGTATCGGCGATGGTTTTGTACCGGACGTGCTCGATCTTTCTCTGATAGACGAGGTCGTAGAGGTTTCCGACGATGATGCGATTGCCACCACCCGGCGTTTGGGCAGGGAAAACGGCTTGCTGGTAGGTATCAGCTCGGGAGCCAACGTCTGGGCAGCCCGGCAGTTGGCCGCCCGGAATACCGGCAATGTAGCGACCATTTTGGCTGACCGAGCGGAACGTTACTTCAGCACCTCGCTCCTCTAAAAGGCAGTTTAATCAATGCTTTATAATCCTTCGCAGGCACAGGCAACACCCGCAACCGCGCTTCCCGCTCTTCGGGTGGCAATTGTCCGATGACTTCCGCCGCTCGATAAAACGCCGCGAAATCCTGTCCTTCCCGCTCGTACAGCGCTTCAAAAGCTGGAACCAGCCGATGATAGGTACTCACGCTGGCCAGCTTGGCATTGTTCAAATCCTGCGCGAACCAGCGATCGTAGCCGCCGTAACCGCCCCACTCCCGCTTCAATTCCTGATAACGGTCGCGCAATTCAGCCAGGATGCGCTGCTTGCCGGCCCGTTTCCCGACCTCGTTGCGGGGAGAAGCATAAAGGGCGACCAGTTGCTCGCGAGCATCCGTCACCAGCCGCAGGAACTGCTCGCGACGCTGAATATCTACAGCGAACTCCGTCCGCTCGTGTAGGGTACCGCGCCGCTCCAGCCAGCGGTGCGCGCCCAGCCGACCCACGGCGGTCGCAAAGGCTTCGTTGAAGGCGGAATCATCGGGCACGTACAGTCGCTGATGGGCCAGTTCGTGGAACATCAGCTCCGCTAGCCGGCCGGCCGGCCAATGGATGAAGGTATTCAACAGGGGATCGTCGAACCAGCCCAGGGTCGAATAGGCAGAAATATCGGCGATGTAGACATCATCGTTACCGGCCCGCAGCTCGTCGGCCAGCCGTTGCGCGGCCTCCGCGTCGAAATAGCCGCGATAGCTC
>JAGTSD010000153.1 GCA_018262135.1 Pseudomonadota bacterium
TGCTCTACATCATCACCAACGCGGTGCTGTTCTCGTTCCTGATGACCCACGAGAACATCCCGCAGGCGATGGCGCAATGGATGATTGATCAGAACCTGAGCGTCTGGCTATTCCTGCTCGGCTGCAACATCCTGTTGCTATTGGCTGGCAACGTGATGGAACCGTCGTCGATCACCCTGATCATGGCGCCGATCCTGTTCCCGATTGCGATCAAGCTCGGCATCGACCCGGTGCATTTCGGCATCATGATGGTCGTCAACATGGAGGTCGGCATGTGCCACCCGCCGGTCGGCCTGAACCTGTACGTCGCCAGTGGCATCACCCACATGGGCATCACGGAACTCACGGTTGCGGTCTGGCCGTGGCTGCTCACGATGCTGGTATTCCTGGTGGTGGTGACCTACTGGCCAGCCCTGTCGCTCTGGCTGCCGCGAATGCTCGGGATGATGTAACCGGGTGGTTCCTCAAAAGAATCGGGGCGGTATTCACCGCCCCTTTTTTCATGCCGCTCAGCTCCAGTAGCGCACCGGACCACAGTCAATGTGGACGAAGTTGGAACGGGGATAGTACCCCACCCCGCCCGCGCCCAGCGAACGGGCCGCTCGACACAAATCCCAGGCTCGGCCGCCCGGCACTCGAATATCGAGCGCCATGGCCTGCATGTGATAGCTGTTGCGCGCCACCCTTCTGCTGCCCTCCGCTAACCGCCAATTGGTAGACGGCGACCGGTAGCCGCTGATCACGTTGACCGGCTGGCCCAGACCCAGTTGCAATTGCAAGGCGTAGAACTGATCCAGCACGTTCGGATCGAACAGCTTGACCTGATCGTTGTGATGATCGCGCAAGGCCCAACTGATTTCGCTGATGGCTTCGCGGATGTAGCCATCGCGGGGGGTCCAGTAAACCCGGCGGATGCTGTCGCCAGTGTTGGGGTTATAAAACAGGAGGTAACGTTCATTCAGAATGGCCGCCTTGAGAAGTCCTGGCGCCAGGGCCAGAGCTCCAGCGCCACCCGTCACCCACTTCAGAAACCCCCGCCGGCCCAAATCAGGTCGCTTCTCCTCGTGATTGGGTATATTGCTACTCGGTTGAAACGCTATTTCGGTCCGCATGTTCTGGATAACCTCCCAGCCATTTGAGTTTGTTTCACTCTAATCAAATCCTGTTTCTCAAATCAAGAATCAGTTGTACCAATACCTTTTGGTCATTCAACAACAAAAACGCTTTTGCATTTTTCTGTCCAATAAGATTCATTATTTTTAATACAACAAAATACTGATTCATATGAATTACAAACAAACTTAACTCCTTTTATCAAAAAGATTTTAATTAAAGGATACTTAATCAGGATTATTATTCGGATTAAAACAATATTTTATTAAAATAATAATATCATTTGTTTTTATACAACAAATTATTAAAATGGTAAATTAACTACAACTGGCTTATAAAGTATTTATGAGCAAAGAAAAATTTCCGGTTACGCCCGCCATCCGGCTGTTGCGAGATAACAACATTGCCTTCACCGGCCACCTCTACCCCTACGAAGAACACGGCGGGACCGCCCACAGCGCCCGTTGTCTGGGTGTGGACGAACACTGCGTGATCAAGACCCTGATCATGGAAGATGACCGCAAACAGCCCCTGATCGTGCTGATGCACGGCGACCGTAAGGTCTCTACCAGGGAGTTGGCGCGGCTGCGGGGGGTCAAAACCGTCGCGCCCTGCGACCCCACTGTTGCCAACAAACATAGTGGTTATCTGGTCGGCGGGACCTCGCCGTTCGGTACCCGCAAACCCATGCCGGTGTACCTGGAAACCAGCATCCTCGATTTGCCGCGGATCTACCTCAACGGCGGCAAACGCGGTTTCCTGGTCGGACTGGCCCCGGCCGAAGTTCAGCGCCTGCTGCAACCCACGCTGGTCCAGGTCGCCGTCGAGGAATAGGCGATGGGCGAACATGCTTTTATCGCCACCGCCGCAGCCGGCGCGGAACCCCTCCTGGCAGTGGAATTGACCGAACTGGGTGCGGCAACCCCCCACCCCATTCGCGGTGGCATCGCGTTCCAGGGGCCGCTGGAACTGGCCTACCGCGCCTGTTTGTGGTCGCGTACTGCCAGCCGGGTGCTGCTGCCGCTGGCCGAATTTGCCGCCGCCGACGCGGACGCTCTGTACGCCGGCGTCCACGATTTTCCCTGGGAAGATCATCTGGCGCCGGATGGGACCTTGAGCGTCGAATTCAGCGGCGGCGGTCCCGGTATTGACCACAGCCACTACGGCGCGCAGCGGGTCAAGGACGCCATCGTGGATCGCTTTCGAGGGCGGTACGGCCGGCGGCCAAGCGTGGATGCGCGCCAGCCGGATCTGCGGATTCACGCCCGCTGGCGCGACGGGCAGGTTGCCATCCGTCTCGATCTGTCTGGCGACAGCCTGCACCGGCGCGGCTACCGCGAGGCTACGGTCATCGCACCGCTCAGGGAAACCCTGGCCGCCGCCCTGCTGCTGAAAGCCGGCTGGCCAGCCACCGCTGCCGTTAACGGTCCCCTGCTCGACCCGTTATGCGGTTCCGGCACCCTGGCTATCGAAGCCGCCTGGATCGCCGGAGACCGGGCGCCGGGGCTGTTGCGCGAATACTGGGGATTTAGCGGCTGGCTGGGCCATATTCCCGCACTGTGGAATCGGTTACTGGCCGAAGCCAGGGAGCGGTGGGAAACCGGTCAGACCCGTATCCCGCCGATTGGGGCCAGCGACCGCGATCCGAAGGCGGTGCGCGTGGCGCTGATCAACGCCCGACGGGCCGGAGTGGCCGACCGGATCCGGATCGAACGCCGCGAATGGGCCAGCGTCGAACCGCCCGCCGGCCCGCCGGGATTGCTGATCGCGAATCCGCCCTACGGCGAACGGCTGGGCGACCAGGACGAACTGGGCAACCTGTACGCTCAACTGGGCGACCGGCTGAAAAGCCATTTCGTCGGCTGGCGGGCGGCGCTGTTCACCGGCAATCCCGAGCAGGGCAAGCGCATGGGGTTGCGCGCGGTCAAAACCAACGTCTTCCACAACGGCCCGCTGGAATGCCGGTTGTTGCAGTTTCGGATCGAACCGGAATTCTTCGTGGACCGGGACGCCGCCGACCGTCGCGCCCGCGCCGCCACGCTGGACCGGGCCATCGCCGCCGGGGCCGAAGGCTTCGTCAACCGGTTGCGCAAGAATCTGCGTCATCTGGGCCGTTGGGCGGAACGGGAAGGCGTGAGTTGCTACCGGCTGTACGACGCCGATCTGCCGGAATATGCGGTGGCGGTAGATCGCTACGAGCAGTGGTTGCACGTCCAGGAGTACGCCCCCCCGCCGAGCGTGGATCCCGGCAAGGCGCGCGAGCGGCTGGAACAGGTCATGGCAGTGCTGCCGGCGGTGCTGGAGATTCCGCCCGAGCACGTTTTTCTCAAGGTGCGCCAGCGACAAAAGGGCGCCAGCCAGTACCAGAAGCAGGCCGAACAGGGCCAATTCCACGAAGTCCGCGAGGGACCGGCCCGACTGCTGATCAACTTTACTGACTATCTCGACACCGGTCTGTTTCTCGACCATCGCATCACCCGGCAACTGCTGCGGGAACTGGCGGCCGGAAAGCGGTTCCTCAACCTGTTCGGTTACACCGGCGCTGCCACCGTTCACGCCGTGCTGGGCGGGGCCGCGCGCACTACGACCGTGGATAGTTCGGTTACCTATCTGGACTGGGCCAGACGCAACCTGGAACTGAACGGTTTCCACAGTCCCCGCCACGAACTGATCCGGGCCGACTGCCGGCAATGGCTGATTTGGACGCACGACCGCTACGACCTGATCTTCCTCGACCCGCCGACCTTCTCCAACTCCAAACGGCTGGAAGGGACTTTTGACGTGCAGCGGGATCACGTTGAACTCATCCGTCAAACGCTGCGCCTGCTCGCGCCGGACGGCGTGCTGATCTTCTCCACCAACGCCCGCAAATTCCGGCTGGACACGGAGGCGCTATCCGACCTCCACATCGAGGACTGGAGCCGGCGTACCCTGCCGCCCGATTTCGCCCGCGATCCGAAAATTCATCAGTGCTGGCGCCTCACGCGGCCATAAGGGGTACAATTTACGGGGAATGTGTTGCTCGACCGCACACCCTCGTCCGTAGCACGAAAGGATCCGCATGAACGCTCAAACATCCGATAATTTAGCCGCTTCCCCGTCATCCGGATCGTCGCTCGACCCGTTCGACATCATCGGTTCCAGCCTGGCGGTACAGCAGGCCTGGTTGCGCCAGCCGGAGCGGCTGGGCGCCATCCTGCAAGGGCTGGCTCTGGATACGCACCGGGTTCACGATCATTTCGCCCGCGCCAGCGTCGGCATCCCCAGCGAGCCGGCCATATCCGCCGTTATCCGCGACCAGCGCTTTCAGGAGCCGGCCTGGATCGATCATCCCGGTTTTGCCTATCTCAAGGAGATCTACCTGCTCTACGTTCGCTGGCTGGAAGACGCCATCTATACCACCGAGGGCATTGACTCGGCCCGGCGGCGGCGGGCCGCGTTCTGGGTCCGGCAATGGCTGGACGCCATCGCGCCTACCAATTTTTTCTGGACCAATCCCGAAGCGCTGCGGCGCGGCATCGCCACCCACGGCTGCAGCATCCTGTGGGGGCTGCAAAACTGGCTGCGCGACGCCGCCGCCGGGCAGGTACTGATGGTCGAGTCGGATGCGTTCCAGGTCGGCCGTGACCTGGCCACCATGCCCGGCCAGGTGGTGCTGCGCAACGAACTGCTGGAACTGATCCAGTACGCGCCGACTACCGAGCGGGTTCGCGCCACGCCGGTCGTCCTGGTCGCACCCTGGATCAACAAGTACTACATCATGGATCTGAGTCCGAGTAACAGCCTGATTCGCTACCTGGTCGGCCAGGGTTTCACCGTGTTCGCCACCAGTTGGAAGAATCCCGGCCCCGAAGCCCGGGCGACGACTCTGGACGACTACCTCTTGCAGGGCCTGCGGCCGGCGCTGGACACAGCCCGCGCCATTTGCGGCGTTCCCCAGGTCCACGCCAGCGGTTACTGCCTCGGTGGCACGGCGCTGGCGATGTTACTGGCCTGGCTCAACGCCGATCCCGCCGACCGCGCCGCCAACCCGGTCGCCCACTGGA
>JAGTSD010000154.1 GCA_018262135.1 Pseudomonadota bacterium
CGGTAGTGGTTGGTGAAGTAGGTCCCCAGCCCCCACAGATAGTTGCCCTCGGGACCCAGGTGGTTGTAGACCACGTCCAGGACCACCGCCAAGCCCTCGCGGTGACAGGCATCCACCAGCCGCTTCAGCCCCTCGACCCCGCCGTAGGATTCCTGGGCGGCGTAGGGATAGACGCCGTCGTAGCCCCAGTTGCGGTCGCCGGGAAACTGGGCGACGGGCAGCAGTTCCAGCGCGGTGACGCCCAATTCGCGCAACTCCGGCAGGCGGGGAATGATGGCGTCGAAAGTGCCTTCGGGCGTGAAGGTCCCGACGTGCACCTCGTACATCACCCATTGTTCCAGCGGCGGCGGTCGCCAGCCGGCATCGGTCCAGGCGAAGGCGTGATCCACCACTCGGGAAGGGCCATGCACGCCTTGCGGTTGGCTGTGAGACGCGGGATCGGGGCGGTCGGTCTCGCCATCCCACTGGTAGAAATACAACGCGCCGGGGTCGATGCCGGTGACGGTGGCGCGCCAGTAGCCGTGCTCGTCGCGGGTCATAGGAATCAGCCGCTCTTCGGGCGCGACCAGATGCACCGCCGCCTGTTTCAGCAACGGCGCCCACAGGGTGAAGGCGCATTGACCGTTGCCGAGAAAGCAGGAACCGAGCGGGAACGTGTTCATGAATTGGATCACTCCGGGCGGCGCGTCAGGCCCTGATCCTCCGCCAACACCAGATCCTTCAAGGTCTGCCCTTGCAAGGTCTGGCCAATGGCGGCGCTGATCCGACCCATGATGTCCCGCACGGCGGGCAACTGGCCGCTGATCTCGCCCTCCTCGCGCACCGCCGCCAGAATATCCTGCAACTCGATGGCCTCAAGCGCGCAAGCGGGCAGATAAACCGGCGGATCGTCCCCGCTGGCCACGATCAAGCCCTTACGCCGCAGCGCTTCCACGACCTCGGTTACCGCATCGGTGGAGGTTCCCCCGCACTGGGCTGCCAGCTGGTTCAGGGTCCATAGCGGATCGCGCCGGTAATGCGCACGCCCGACCAGGGTCATGATCGTCAGCGCCAGGACGCTCCGCTCGCCGTCGCGTAACCCGTCGCCCGCCGGGCGCGGCAACAGCCGCTGGGGATTTTGCCAATAGCAGGCGACCTGCGCGCCCACCAGGATAATCAGCCAGCCCACGTTGACCCAGATCACGAACAGCATGGCGGCGGCGAATCCGGAGTAGATGGCCGAATAACTGGACGAATTGGCCACGAACCGGGCGAAGATCAACCCGGTGGCATACCAGAGCACGCCGGCGAAAATCCCGCCGGCCAGCGCCGGCACCAGCCGCACCCGGGTATTGGTGAGAAAGACGTACAGGAATGCGAACGCGAGGCAGATCAGCAGATAAGGCATGACCTGCCCCAGGCCGAGAATGAAGGCGCCGAAGGGTTTGACGGCCGCCAGCCACTGGAACCATTCGTTGCTCAGCGCCGACGTAGTGACGCTCAGACCGGTGAAGACGAGCACCGGTCCCACCAGCAGGACGCTGAGATATTCGCTGAAGCGTCGGCCCAGCCCCCGGGCGCGGGATACGCCCCAAATCGTATTGAATGCCTCCTCGATCTGCTGGAGCAGGCTCAACACGGTGTAAAACAGCAAGGCGATGCCCAGCGATCCCAGCACCCCGACCCGCAGGTTGTTGACGAAGTCGAAAATGCGGTGGCCCGCTTCCAGCCCCGCCTCGCCCAGGGGTTCCAGATAGCCCATCAACAGGGGCTCCAACTGATTCTGCACGCCAAAGCCCTTGAGCACGGAAAAGGTGACGGCCAGCAGCGGCACCAGCGACAGCAAGGTCGTGTATGCCAGACTGCCGGCTTGGCGGTTGAGTTGGCCGTCGGCGAATTTGCGGACGATGCCGTACAGCAGTCGCGTCAGAAACACCGCCAGCCGCTCGAGTCGGGCATGGTTGGCGTGATCGTCCTCAAATGCCCAGCGGCGCCACCGGGCGGTCCAGGGTTGGAAATCAGGCATGGCGATTCAGCGAAGCTCCATCCGTTGCGGTTCGGGTTTCGCGGCGGAGGCGGGCCGCCGCCCGAGCAACGCTTTTTCAGCCTCGACCGCGACGAAGACGACCACGCCGGTCGCCAGCGGCGCCAACCAGTGGTGAATTTCCAGCGGGGCCGTGTGGAACCAGCCGTGCATGAAGGGCGCGTAGACGAAAATCAGTTGCAACCCCACCAGCACGCCGACCGTCAGCCAGGCCACCCGGTTCGCGAACAGAAACTCGATCCGCAAACTGGATTCGCGCAGGAAGCGGCTGTTGAACAGATAAAAAATCTGCCCGACCACCAGGGTGTTTACCGCCAGGGTGCGCGCCGTGTCGAGCGCCAAGCCTTGCTGCTGTTCGTAGAGAAAGACCCCGATGGTCGCCCCGCCGATCAGCAGCGAGACGAAGGCGATGCGCCACAGGAAATAGTCGCCCAGGATCGGCGTTCCCGGCCGGCGCGGTGAGCGCCGCATCAGGCCCGGCTCGCCGGGCTCGAAGGCCAGCGCCAGCGCCAGGGTCACGGCGGTGACCATGTTGACCCACAGGATCTGCACCGGTGACAGTGGCAGGGTGAACCCGAACACCACCGCCGCCAGAATGACGAACGCCTGGGCGCCGTTGGTGGGCAGGATGAACAGGATCGCTTTCTGCAGATTGTCGTAGATCGTGCGGCCCTCTTCGACGGCGCGCTCGATGGAGGCGAAGTTGTCGTCGGCCAGCACGATCTCGGCGGCTTCCTTGGTCGCTTCCGTGCCCTTGATGCCCATGGCCACGCCGACGTCGGCACGCTTGAGCGCCGGGGCGTCGTTGACGCCGTCGCCGGTCATGGCCACGACCTCGTGGTTGGCCTGCAGGGCTTGCACCAGGCGCAATTTATGTTCGGGGCTGGTGCGGGCGAAGATGTCGTAGTCGCGGACGATGCGGCGCAAGTCCTCGTCGGAGGCTGCTTCGAGTTCGGCCCCGATGGCGGCTTGTTCGTTTTCGGTGATGCCCATCTCCCGGCCGATGGCGCTGGCAGTGCCGGCGTGGTCGCCGGTGATCATCTTGACGCGGATGCCGGCCTGGCGGCAGGCCTGGATGGCGGCGGTGGCCTCCGGGCGCGGCGGGTCAATGATGCCGACCAGTCCGAGAAAGACCAGACCCTGCTCCAGGTCTTGCAGCGCCAGATCGGTCTTATCCTCCCCGACCTCGCGGGCGGCGGCGGCGAGCACGCGCAGGCCCTCGGCGCCGAGCGCCTCGATGTGCGTCTCCCAATAGGCGCGGTCGAGCGGTTCCGGCGTTCCCTCTGCGCCCCGCTGCGCGTCGCAACGATCCAACAGTCGGTCGGGCGCGCCCTTGAGCAGGATATGCCGGCGCTCCCCTGGCGCGCGGTCGAGCGTGGCCATGAACTTGTTGTCCGACTCGAAGGGGATGAGGGCCAGCCGCTGGTAATGTTCCTGCGCGAAGCCGGCCTTGCGCCCGAGCACGCGCAGCGCGCCCTCGGTGGGTTCGCCGATTACCTTCCATTGGCCGCTCTCCTCGGCGATTTCCGCGTCGTTGCACACCGCCATCACCTCGACCAGCGCCAGCAGGTCGGGATGGGCGGCGAGCGGGGCTTCCCGTCCCTCGCGCGTGAGCCGGCCCTCGGGGGCGTAACCGAGACCCTCGACATCGTACTGTCCGGCGCGCGTGATCACGTGGCGGACCGTCATCTCGTTCTTGGTCAGCGTGCCGGTCTTGTCCGAGCAGATGACCGTCACCGAACCCAGGGTTTCCACCGCCGTGAGCTTGCGGGTGATGGCGTTGCGCCGTGCCATCCGTTGCACGCCGATGGCCAGGGTGATGGTCAGGATCGCCGGCAGGCCTTCAGGAATGGCGGCGACGGCGAAACCGATGGCGGCCATGAACAGTTCATCGGCGTGAAACCCGTGCAGCAGCCAGCCGATCAGGAACATGCCGACGGCCATCGCCAGGATCACAACGGACAACGTCTTGCCGAAGGCCGCCATCTGCCGGGTGAGCGGCGTGGCGAGGGTTTCCACTTCGGCAATCATCTGGTTGATGCGGCCCAGTTCGGTGTGGGTTCCGGTGCCGGTGACCACGCCCGCGCCGCGCCCGGCGGCGACCAGGGTGCCCGAATAGGCCATGCCGTGACGGTCGCCGACGCCAGCGTCGGCAGGAGTCGGCTCCATGTTCTTCTCCGACGGCACCGATTCCCCGGTGAGCGCCGATTCCTCGATGCGCAGGTTGACAGCCTCGATCAGCCGGAGATCGGCGGGCACGCGGTCGCCCGAACGCAGTCGCACGAGGTCGCCGGGGACCAGGGTTTCGGCGTCAATCTCGCTCCATTCGCCGTCGCGGCGGACATGGGCGCGCAGCGAGAGCATCTTGCGGATACCTTCAAGTGCCTGTTCGGCCTTGCCTTCCTGAATGAAGCCGATGATGGCGTTGATCACCACCACGCCGAGAATCACCCCCGTATCCACCCAGTGGCCGAGCAGGGCGGTGATGACGCCGGCGCCGAGCAGGATGTAGATCAGTACATCGTGGAAATGCTTGAAAAACCGCTTGAGCGGTCCCTCCCGGGGCGGCGCGGGCAACCGGTTCGGACCGACGGCGGCGAGGCGCTGGGCGGCTTCCACCGCGGTGAGGCCGCCGGGCTGGCTTTGCAGCCGGTCGAGCGCTTCGTCGGCAGACAGGGCGTGCGGCGCGTTGACGCTGAAGGGAGCGCTGGCGATTTGATTCATAAAGTTTTCTCCGTCAATCCGGGTACCCAACAGGTTTTATTGGAATAAGTGAGTGAGTAGGATGCGGTGACGAAGGAACCGCATCCATCGCGACAGATGCGGTTCGCAAGCTCACCGCATCCTACGACTTCATTCCAGCGTACCTGATAAAAGTCAAAATCTACCAGGAATTGGTATTACTACTCCTTGGAATTGGTTTGCCTGGTGGGAAATAGCAACACCCCTCCCAGCACGGAGTGTCAGCAGCGGATTGGTAGGGGCGGTTCAAACGTCGCGCGGGGCCGCCGGCACTTCACCGGCTTGCCCAGTCGCCGGTTTGGCGCAGTTCGCCGCGCAGCACGGTCAATTGGCGCAGTCCTTCCTGGATGCGGCGGAAATCGGCGTCCCTGGCGTCCGCCACCCTTCCTGCTGTTGCAGGCGGGCGCGCAGCTCCTCGGTCTTGCCGAGTTGCGCCTGCTGTTCGCGCTCCAGGCGGATGGCGAGATCCTGCCGCGCTTCCTGCCGCCCCTGCGCCTGCTGCTGCTGCAGATGGATTTGCTCGAGGCGAGCGCGCAACTGCCCAGCCAGCATCTGGCGCTGTTCGACCAGCGTCAACCACTCTTCAAGGGTTTTCAGGCTTTCCTGTTCGAGCTGGAGGTCGGTGCGGCTTTGCTCCAGCACTACGCGCAATTGCGCCAGTTGTTTGGCGCGATTGCCGAATTCCGGGCCGTCCCTGGCCGGGTTCTTCAAGAGCTGTTCCTGGGCTTCCAGAGCGGGAATCGTCTCTTGCAGCGTCTTGATCTGACGTTTGGCGCTGGCGATGCTGGTTTGCAGTTCCTCCTGCTTGAGGCGAAGGGCGTCGCTGTCGAGCCGGGCCTGTTCCACCAGGGCTGTGCTCGCGGTTGCGCCGGACAGGGCCTGCATTCTGGCCGGCTGTTCGAGGTTGAGCCGGGCGATTTCCCCGCGCAGTTGTTCGATGGCCAGCCGCTGTTCGGCCAGGGTTTGCCGGGTGGCGTTCTGGCGTTCGCTGGCCTTGGGCGGATCGGTCGGCAGGGCGGACAGGGGCAGGGAATCCTGCGCCAAAACCGGACTCGAGCTGGCGCAGGCCAGCGGCAGCACCAGCAGGACCAACCACGCTCCGCAAGGATTGCGGAACGGCGTGAATTGCGACATGGTCATGGGGGATGATAGGCTCAGGGTTCGATAGGTTTTTCTGGAATCCCCAGGAAGGAGCATTTAGAGACGACCGGAATCATCCATGGTTCAACAGGGTTTTGAGGAATTTCTCCTACAGGGCGAGCAACTACTCCATCAAGATCAGGATCGCCATGTACTACTCGACCCGCGAGCTGGGCCGGGCCTGTAATAGATCCAGCACCGTTTTGGCGGTGCGGCCCACTACCATTATCCGCAGTGAGGAGTCGCCAAGGCGCGTGCCGCATCGAATCAGGAAAACCGATGGACCCGTCAATCTTATTGAAATTGAATAGAGTGTAACCATGATCAGAAAAATTATCGCGGTTATCGGAACGATCAGCGCTGAACTGGTCCTTATAGGCTGCTCGAATTTGCTGCCCACCATCGAGCAGACTACCGAGTCCCGCTGGAAAAATTACGAGGAAACCAGGCAATCCTTCGACAGGATCGTGCCTGGAAAAACTACGTCCACGGAACTCAGGGAATTGGGGTTCGATCCATTCGAGAATCCCAACATCAAGCTGCTCAACTACCTGGATATTATTCGAATTTTTATTCCCAATGAATCCATCCGCATGGTCGATCTTCACCCCAATGTACGCAACTGCCTGAAAGCGAAAACAGAATGCCGGG
>JAGTSD010000155.1 GCA_018262135.1 Pseudomonadota bacterium
TAGTCGTGGACGGTGGTGAGTTCAAAACGCGGATCGCCCTGCAACCACTGCACCAGTTGCCCGGTGTTGTGGCCATAATAGCTGTCCGCGCCGCCGCCGTGATTGTCGCCGTCGGAGTGCAGCAGAAAGAACGGCGGGTGCTTCGGATCAAACGTCCCGGTGTCCACGATCTGGTGGTAGACCTGACCCAGCACGTCGGGATATTGCAGCGCCCCGAAACCGCCGCGCGCATCCTCGTTGCCGATGTACCGCTCCGCCGGCACCGCGATGATTTTGTGAACCTGGCCGTCCGGGTCCTCGTATTGCACGTACTCCGGTTTGAGCAGACTGGGCGAAATCTTCGAACCCGCCCAGATGTTGCGCAATTGCAGCCAGTCATTCACCGGTGGATTGACCTGCTCGGCGGGATTCGGGGGCAGCATCCCCTCGTTGATGCCGGCGTAGGGGTAGTCTTTGCACGCCCGGAAGCGATGAATGGAATCGTAAATCACCGCCTTGACCCCGGCCTGGTTCAACGCCGGAATCATGCGGACGTGGAAGGCGGTTTCCGGCGGGAACATCACGCTGGACGCCTCGACGCTGAACGCGGAACGGATGATGCCGCGATGCCATTCGACCTGTTTGACGATGTCGCGATCCGGGATCAGCGCCATCAGCGGGTGGAAGAAGCCGAAAGCCACGAAATCTACCCGGGGATGACCGAGTGCGGTCTTTTCCTGACCGATGGCGCGCAGTTCGTGATTCCAGCCGCCGAAGCGGCCGCCGCACAGGCCGTCGGTGGCGCAGCGGTCGAGTTGCTCGATCAGCGAGCCGCTCCAACTGGTCGAAAGCCCGGCGTGGGGCAGGCCGCCGCTGATGTACTGGCGCACCGCAGTTGGAATGAAATGGGTGTACGGGCCGCCGCGCGCCCCGAAGATCGAATCCTTTTCGCCATCCCAGTACAGCCGGTCAGTGGCGTTGTAGTAGGGCTGGTGCATGTGCTTGTGGATGCCGAAATACAGCTTGACCGGCACATCGCCCGGGCCGGTCGCTACCCGGATGACCGGTTTCGCCTTGACGTTCGGCGTAAGCCTTAACCGGCGGAATTCCTTGATCCAGTCGCCGCCGCCAGCCTGGCGGATGTCGGCCTTGCGACAGCCTTCCGCTTGCACCTGGATGTCGCCAGGCCACAGCAGTCCGGCGGGAATGACGGCGGTGTAGATGTACTCGCTGCCAGCGACGGTTTCCTTGAGCGCCTGGCCCTTGATCAGGTGCTGACGGTCCGGCGCGTGCAGGATCAATTGCGGGAATGGAATCATCCCGTCAGCGACGAAGGTGATGGTAAACGCCGGATTCTTGCCGGACTCGTCGCATTGCAGCGTTTCGGGTAGATCAAGTTGCAAAATACGGGTGAAAACGTCAGTCATCGCACGACCTCGCTTGGGGTTCTCGCCATTGTCAGATTGAGTTTAATCGGGCTGACGCGAATTGCCTGCCTAGACAGCCGGTTCGAGCATGATGGTTGCGTCCGTTAAACTCGCCGGGCTTGACAGTAAAGAATAAACGATTGATTATTTTTCGGTTTTTTAATGCTTTTCCCGACCAGGGGACGACAGGCATGGCCAAGAGCATGAAATTCACCAAGATCGTGGCGACGCTGGGGCCGAAATCCCGCACTCCGGACATCGTCGAGGCGCTGCTGCAGGCCGGCGCAGATGTGATCCGGCTGAACTTTTCCCACGGCAGCCACGAAGATCACGCCCTGTCCGTGCGCCTGGTGCGGGAAGCGGCGGACAAGCTGAACCGGCACGTCGCCATCTTTCAGGATTTGCAAGGCCCCAAGATTCGCCTTGGCCAATTGGAGGGCGAGTTTCTGGACGTGGAAACCGGCGAAACCCTGGTGCTGACCACCGATGATCGGGTGGGCGGCGTCCACGACGGCGTGAAAAAAGTCGCCATCGACCATCGTAGTCTGCATGAGGAAGTCAAGCCTGCCGACCGGGTGCTGGTTGACGACGGGCTGATCGAGTTGACCGTCGAGCGGATCGAAGGCCACGAAATTTTCACTCGCGTGGTCAACGGCGGTCGGCTCAAGCCGCGCAAGGGCGTGAACCTGCCCAATATCAAGCTCAAGATTTCGGCGATCACCCCCAAGGATCGCGCCGACTTGGCGTTCGCCTACGAAAACGATCTGGATTACGTCGCGTTGTCGTTCGTGCGGGATGCGGATGATGTCAAGGAACTGATTGATGTCATGCTGACCACCCACGGGCGCAAAATTCCGATCATCGCCAAGATCGAGAAGCCGGAAGCTTTTCAGCACATCGAGGGGATCATTGCAGTGGCCGACGCCATCATGGTGGCGCGCGGTGATCTGGGCGTGGAGACTTCGCCACAGGAAGTGCCGCTGATGCAGAAAAGCATCATCCGCCAGTGCAACATCGCCGGCAAACCGGTGATCACTGCGACCCAGATGCTGGAATCGATGATTAACAATCCTCGTCCAACCCGCGCCGAGGCCAACGATGTCGCCAACGCGATTCTGGATGGCACCGACGCGGTGATGCTGTCGGCGGAGACGGCCGCCGGTCAATATCCGGTCGAGGCGGTGCAGATGATGAAGAACATCGCCCTGAACGTCGAGGCCAGCGACATCTTCAAAACCCTGATGCACCAGAACGTGCTGGCCCAGGCCGAACTGTTCGCCAATACCTGCCTGCGGGTCGAGGACGCCGTTCATTTCGCCACCATCGAACTGGCCGACAAGTTGTGCGCCCGCTATCTGGTCGGCTTCACGAACAGTGGGGCGAGCGTGCTGGGTCTGGCCAAGTTCCGGCCCCTGGCGCCGCTGATCGCCTTCAGTTCGAAGCTAGCTACCCTGCGCAAGCTGGCGCTGGTGTGGGGGGTGAGGCCCTTGCAACTGGGTAAGGTCAGTTCGGTGGACGAACTGCTGACGTCCGCCACCGAGTGCCTGCTCAACAAGGGCATGGTGGCGGAGGGTGAAGTCGTGGTGTTCACCGCCAGTGTGCCGATTGGCGTGCCCGGCGGCCCCAACGTGATCAAGGTGGCGAAGGTCGAACGGGCGGATTAGGGCGCTGGTGAGCGCGCTACGGCGCGCCCTGCCCATCGTCAATCCAGTTCTGCGGCCTTCAATACCCCGGGCTCGACTTGCAGGGGCACGACGTTGACGATATCGAGTCGGGCGCAGTAGTCCAAATCCTCCCCACAGCCCAGCGCCGCCAGACCACGGCCGTGGTGGGCGTAGCGCAACAGTTGCGGCAGCCGGGTTTGCCACTGTTCGAACAGGGCCATGGCGGCGATGGCTTCATCGTCCCCCGCGCAGTCGCTGCCGCGTTCGACGCTCAAGCCGCAGGCGATGGCCCCGGCGCAGATCGTATCCTCCAGCGAGAAGCCGCCGCGCCAGCCCGCCGCGACGATCCAGACGGTATGAGGCTGTTCCTGCAATAAATAGCGTACCACCGCTGCCCGGTTGGTCAGCGAGGCCGTCATCAGGATCGGCACAGTGCGCACCCGCTCCAGGGCGCGGGTGCCATTGGTGGTGCTCATGAACATCCGCTTGCCGCCGACCCGCTCCCGGGTACATTCTGCCGGCGAGTTGCCGAGATCGAAGCCCTCCAGTTTTTCGCCGCCGCGCTCGCCGGCCAGCAGCCGTCGTTCCTCTGGCCAACGCTTGCTGATCCGGAATAACTCATCGAGGTCATCAAAGACCTGAATGGCCTCCGCGCCGGATTCGAGCGCCGTCGCCATGGTGGTGGTGGCGCGCAGCACGTCAATGACGATGGCGCAGGCCGGCATGTCGAGCTGGAGGCCGCCCTTGCGGGCCTTTTTACTGAGATCCGGGACTTGATCGGGGGTGTGATAGACGAAGATTTCCATGGCGGTTTCATGTCTTTGGTGCGCTGATTTTTATCGCCAGGCCGGAGGAAATGTCTGGCATCCTTGGTTTCCATAAGGTTAATCCACGCCGGCATAAAGCGCCATACGGCTCATTAATCGCCGTTTCTGTCGAGGCTATTGCAGCAACCGCTCGAATCGCCCCCTTTCTTCGGCGATCAGTTCCCGACCGGCAAAGTCCCGCGCGGCGGCGGCCAGCGGACTGTATTGCAGCGCCAGCGCCCGGTTGGCTACCTGCCGCGCCTCGATCCACTGGCCGGCGGCCAGCAGGGTCACGGCCTCCCGTTCCAACTCGGCGGCCTCGGCTTCGATAGCCAGCAGCACGCTCAAATCCGCTCCGCAGCGATAGCAGACCGCTTCATCCCTGAAGCGGGCGCGACAGACCGGACAGCGTTCCATCACGATTCCAGATAGAACAGGATATCGGACAACTCGGCCATCGGCGGTTTCACCGCGTCGAAATCCTCGGCGGCCAGCGCATCGGTGATTTTCTCGATCAGGTTGATCATTTCCTCGCGGTCGTCCTCGCTGGCGCGATCCAGCAGGCGTTCGGCCTTTTCCACCACGGCCCGCGCCTGCGCCTGCAACTGATGCTCGGTGGGGGCGGCGCCCAGTCCGATGGCTTCGCCCTCGATCGTTTCTCCACCGCCAAACAGAGCATTCACCCGCGCCCGCGCGGTTTCCAGTTCGCCTTCCTGGAACCGGGTCAGGACGTTATCAATGCGGATGGATTTCTCCAGCCCGGTATTCTTCTCCCGAGCCGTCACGTTCATGATGCCATTCAGGTCCAGGGAGAATTGCAGGACGATTGGATTGCCCGCCGGGGCCTTGCTCAGATGTTCCACCGTGAACTGGCCGATCTCGATATTGTTCAGGGCGTCCGGGTCCTCGCCCTGGTAGACATGCACGATCACCGACTCCTGATGGTCGTGCACGGTAAAGAAGACTTCACTCTTGGTGACCGGGATCGGGGTGTTCTTGTGGATGAGCGGCACATAGGTAAAGGGGTAGGGGATGCCGTCCCGCTCGCTCAGGGCGCTGGTGCCAAAGGTGTAGGGGGTAATGTCCACCAGCACCGCCGACACCGCTTCGCCAGCCAGCATTCCGGCCTGAATCGCCGCGCCGGTGGCGACGCACAAATCCGGGTTGACCTCAGCCCGTACCGTCAGCCCCAGTTCACCCTCCAACCGTTCGGTGATGACTGGCGTGCGGGTAGCGCCGCCCACCAGCAGCACTTCGTCAATTTCCGCCGCCCGGGTGATGCGGGCCATGGCCCGGCGCGACCCACTGGGGTCAGCCCCCTGCTTCTTCAGATGTTCGACGATGTGTTCGACGATCTTGGCGTCGAAATCATCGCCGCCCAGGTGATTGTTGCCATGACTGGCCAACACCTCGACCACGTTGTCCTCGATACTGACCACCGACACGTCGAAGGTGCCCCCACCCAGGTCGTAGACCAGCACCTTCTTGTGGCCCTGATGGTTGGCCTCATAGGACAGCGCGGCGGCGGTCGGCTCGTTGATGATCCGCATCACTTCCAGCCCGGCGATTTCGCCCGCTTCCCGGGTCGCCTGGCGCTGGGCGTCGGAAAAATAGGCGGGGACCGTGATGACCGCCTTATGGATCGTTTCGCCCAGATGCGCTTCGGCGACGGCTTTCAGCCGGCGCAGGATGATGGCGGAGATTTCCTGCGGCGAATAGGCAGCGTCGCCCAGTTCGACTCGGTCGGCGCTGCCCATCCGCCGCTTGATGGACTTGATGGTGCGCTCCGGATAAAGCACGTACTGATTCTTGGCCGGCTCGCCGACCAGGATCGAACCATCGTCGGCCAGTCCGACGAATGAGGGCAGGATCGGGTGGTCCGGCGTGATGTCAATGACGGTGGCGCGGCCATTCTCCACCACTGCCACTTCCGAGTTGGTGGTGCCCAGATCGATGCCAATAATTTTTTCAGCCATGAGAAGAAGACTCGGTTGAGTTCGATGACGATTCGGTGGGAGGCGAAACGGCGGGCGCCGGTGGTTCCGGTTGGCGGTTGACCTTGACTTCGGCCAGCCGCAGCAACTCGCCCTGCCAGAGGTAGCCCTTGCGCAGTTCCTCGGTGACGATGCCGTTGCCGACCTCGCGGCGTTGCTCGACTTCGGCAGCGCGCATGGTGTGCGGATCGAGCGGTTGACCCAGCGCCGGCAGCGCGGTTACCTGCTGGCTGTTCAGGAGTTGTTCCAGCCGGCGCAGGCTGATGTCC
>JAGTSD010000156.1 GCA_018262135.1 Pseudomonadota bacterium
CCTTGAAAATCGACGTGCGGGTCATCGCGGCGAGCAACCGTGATCTCGAACAGGCCGTACGCGAGGGGCGGTTTCGCAGCGACCTCTACCACCGGCTCGCGATCTTCCCCATCCACCTCCCGCCGCTGCGCGAACGGCGCGAGGACATCCCGCTGCTCGCCGCCTACCTGGTCACCCGCAAAGCGCGCCGGCAGGGTCGGAAAATGGATGCGCTCCCGCCGGCCGTCCTCGACCGGCTGACCCGCTACGACTGGCCCGGCAACATACGCGAATTGGAGAACGTCCTCGAGCGCGCGATCATCCTGTCGCCCGGCGCCGCCCTGGAGTTGGATGCTATTCAACTGGGTCCGGCGGGACGCCCGGCCCCCACGCTCGCCGGTCCGGCCTGCGCCAACGGACCCGCCGCCGAAGACGACACCCTGCAAGCCCACGACCGGGCGCACATCCTACAGGTTTGCCAGGCTGCCGGCTGGAAGATCAAAGGCCCGGACGGGCTAAAGCGGTGGCGAAGGGAGCAGCTTCCCACCGATGCATAACCTGTTGATTTGGAAATATTCAATTTTTGTACAGTTTCTTAGGTCCCAACGACGATGCCGCCATCCACGCGCAGGACTTCACCGGTGATGAACGAAGCTTCCTCCGACGCCAGGAACAGATAGGCGTTGGCGATATCGCGCGGGTCGCCGAGCCGTCCCAGCGGGGTATGCGATTTCATGCCGTCCAGCATTTTTTGCGGCATGGCGGCGACCATCTCGGTGGCGATGAAGCCGGGCGCCACTGCGTTCACGCGGATGCCGTACCGGCCCAGTTCGCGCGCCCACACCTTGGTCATGCCGACCACGCCAAACTTGGTGGCGACATAATTGGTCTGGCCAAAATTGGCGTCCAAGCCCACCACGGAAGAGGCATTCAGGATCACGCCGCCGCCCTGCCGGCTCATCACCGGCGTCACCGCCTGAGTGCAATTGAATACGCCTTTCAAATTGACCGCGATCACCAGATCAAAATCGAATTCGGACATCTGGCCGGTCACCTGGCCGTCCTTGAACTTGACCAGTTGGCCATCCCGCAGCACGCCCGCGTTATTAACGAGCACGTCAATGCGGCCATGGCGGGCGACCACTTGGTTAACCCAGTCCTGGACATCCTGGCGGTTGACGACGTTCACGGCGTGGAACATCGCTGCCTCGCCCAGCAACTTCACGGTTTCCTGGCCGAGAGCGATGTTCACGTCGCAGATCGCCACCCTGGCGCCTTCCTCGGCAAACCGCAGGGCGGTGGCTTTACCAATGCCGGTTGCGCCGCCGGTTACGAGCACGACCTTATCTTTCATGCGCATGGGATGGGTCCCTTCGGGCTATTTCACCAGCCAGCTCGCCACCGCCCGCGCCACGCCGCGCGGGACAAACCGCATGGATTGGGCCAGCGCCCAGTTATGCAGACCGGGGATAACCCAGTTATGCAGACCGGGGATAACGACGGCTTCACCCTTCAACATCGCCTGATAGCCGATTTCAGCCACTTTTTCCGCCGACTGCGCGCTCAGCCTGAACAGCAGCGATTCCTTGATGCCGGCGCGCTCGGTGAATTCGGTCTGGGTCGGGCCGGGGCACAGCACCGTCACGCTGACGCCCGTATCCTTCAATTCATAGGCCAGCGATTCAGACAGCGACAGCACATACGCCTTGGAGGCGAAGTAGCCGGCCATGTGCGGCCCGGGCTGAAACGCCGCGGTGGACGCCACATTCAGGACTCGGCCCCAGCCGCGCGTTACCATGCCGGGCAGCAGCAGGCGGGTGAGTTGCGCCAGCGCCACCACATTCACTTGCAACAGGGCGAATTCCTGCTCGGCCGGGTTTTCGTGGTATTTGCCGCTGTGGCCAAAACCGGCGTTGTTGACGAGGATATCAATCGTCAACCCGGCCTGATCCAGCGCCTCGACCAGGGCGGGCGCCGCGCCGGGCTGGCTGAGATCGCGGGCGCAGTTTGGCGAATTCCACCCCCAACCCCGCTGAAGCGCCGGTCACCAATGCAGTCCGTGAAGTCATGTTTTTTCCCCTTTTTGGAGCATCCCGCCCGCATCCCTCACTCCCACTCGATAGTCGCTGGCGGCTTGCCGGAAATGTCGTAGACCACCCGGGAAATGCCGCGCACCTCGTTGATGATGCGCCGCGACACCCGGTCCAGAAACTCATAGGGCAAATGCGCCCAGCGGGCGGTCATGAAATCCACCGTCTCCACCGCGCGCAGGGCGATCACGTAATCGTAGCGGCGACCATCGCCCATCACCCCCACCGACTTGACCGGCAGGAACACCGCGAACGCCTGGCTGGTTTTGTCGTACAACTCGGCCCGGCGCAGTTCCTCGATGAAGATGTGATCGGCCCGGCGCAGCAGATCAGCGTAGTCCTGGCGCACTTCGCCCAAGATGCGCACGCCCAGCCCCGGCCCGGGGAACGGATGGCGATAAACCATTTCGGAGGGCAAACCGAGTTCGACGCCCAGCCGGCGCACCTCGTCCTTGAACAGTTCCCGCAGCGGCTCGACCAGCTTCAGCCGCATCGCCGCCGGCAGCCCGCCGACGTTGTGATGGGACTTGATGACGTGGGCCTTGCCGGTCTTCGCGCCGGCGGATTCGATCACGTCCGGGTAGATGGTGCCCTGGGCCAGCCATTTGACATCCCGCAGTCTGGCCGCCTCCTCCTCGAAGATCTCGACGAACAGCCCGCCGATGATCTTGCGTTTTTGCTCGGGATCGGTCACGCCGACCAGTGCGGTCAGAAACCGCGCCTCGGCATCCACCCGGATCACCCGCACGCCGAGATGCTGGCCAAAGGTGGTCATCACCTGATCGCCCTCGTGCAGGCGCAGCAGGCCGGTGTCCACGAACACGCACGTCAACTGGTCGCCGATGGCCCGGTGCAGCAACGCCGCCACCACCGAGGAATCCACCCCGCCGGATAGACCCAGCAACACCTCGTCGTCGCCCACTTGCGAACGGACGGCGGCAATGCTGTCCTCGATGATGTTCCCGGTCGTCCACAGCGGCTCGCAGCCGCAGATGTCCAGCACGAAACGGCGCAGGATCCGGTCGCCCTGACGGGTGTGGGTGACTTCGGGATGGAACTGCACCCCGTACCAGCGTTTTTCCTCGTTCGCCATGCCGGCGATGGGGCAGGTCGGCGTGCTGGCGATGCGCACGAAGCCGGGCGGCAGCGCCGTGACCCGGTCACCGTGGCTCATCCATACATCCAGCAAACCGTAACCCTCCGGGCTGGCGTGGTCCTCGATGGCGCGCAACAGTTCGGAATGGGCGTGCGCGCGCACCTGAGCGTAACCGAATTCCTGATGATCCGACGCTTCCACCAGGCCGCCGAGCTGCATGGCCAGGGTCTGCATGCCGTAGCAGATGCCGAGCAGCGGCACGTTCAGGTCAAACACTGCCTGGGGCATGCGAGGACCGTCGGCGACCGTGGTGGATTCCGGGCTGCCGGACAGGATGATGCCGCGCGGATGAAAGGCGCGGATCGCCGCCGGTTCGGCGTCGCAGGGATGGATTTCGCAATAGACCCCGATTTCGCGCACCCGGCGGGCGATCAGCTGGGTGTACTGGGAACCGAAGTCGAGAATGAGAATGCGGTCGAAGTGGATGTCGCGGGCGGTCATGGCTGCACTCCCCTCCCCCTCGACGGGGGAGGGTCAGGGTGGGGGTGAAGGGTTGGAACTCAATCCACCCGATAATTCGGCGCTTCCTTGGTGATGGTCACGTCGTGGACGTGGCTTTCGCGCATTCCGGCGCTGGTGACGCGAGTGAACGCCGGCTTGACCCGCATCTCGGCGATGTCCTGACAGCCGACGTAGCCCATGCTGGAGCGCAGCCCGCCCATCAACTGATTGATGATCGCCAGCACGCTACCCTTGTAGGGCACCCGGCCCTCGATGCCCTCCGGCACCAGCTTTTCGACCGCGCTGCCTTCCTGGAAATAGCGGTCGCTGGAGCCGTGCTGCTGGGTCATCGCGCCGATGGAACCCATGCCGCGATAGGACTTGTAGGAGCGGCCCTGATACAGCTCGACCTCGCCGGGCGCTTCCTCGGTGCCGGCGAACAGGCCGCCGATCATCACCGCATGGGCGCCGGCGGCGATGGCCTTGGCCAAGTCACCGGAATAGCGCACGCCGCCGTCGGCAATCACCGGCACGTCGCAGTCGCGCAGCGCCTCGGCCACGTTGGCCACCGCGCTGATCTGTGGTACGCCGACTCCGGCGACGATGCGAGTGGTGCAGATCGAACCCGGGCCGATGCCGACTTTCACCGCGTCCGCGCCGGCCTCGACCAGATCGCGGGCGGCGGCGGCGGTGGCGATGTTGCCACCGATCACCTGCACCCCTGGAAACTGATCCTTGACCCAGCGTACCCGGTTCAACACGTTGCTGGAATGACCGTGGGCAGTGTCCACCACGATCACATCCACCCCGGCGTTCACCAGCGCCGCCACCCGCTCCTCGGTATCGCCACCCGTGCCGACCGCCGCGCCAACCCGCAGCCGGCCCCATTCGTCCTTGCTGGCAATCGGGAAGTCGCTGGACTTCTGGATGTCCTTGACCGTGATCATGCCGCGCAACTGGAAACGGTCGTTGATCACCAGCAGTTTCTCGATGCGGTGCTTGTGCAGCAGCGCGACGATTTCCTCGCGGCTGGCGCCTTCGCGCACCGTGACCAGCCGTTCCTGGGGGGTCATGATGGCGCTGACTGGGGCGTCCATGTTGTGTTCGAACCGCAGGTCGCGGCTGGTCACGATCCCGACCAGGTCTTCGCCGTCCACCACCGGTACGCCGGAGATGTGGTGGGCGCGGGTCAGGGCCAGCACCTCGCGGATGGTGGTGGACGGCGCGGTGACGATGGGGTCGTTGATGACGCCGCTTTCGTACTTTTTGACTCGCCGCACTTCCTGCGCCTGTTTTTCAACGGGCATGTTCTTGTGGATAATGCCGATGCCGCCTTCCTGCGCCAGGGCAATCGCCAGCCGCGACTCGGTCACCGTGTCCATGGCCGCCGACATCAGCGGGATGTTGAGGGTAATGGCGCGCGTCAGTTGGGTTTTGAGGCTCACGTCCTTGGGCAACACCGCGGAATAGGCGGGAAGGAGCAGAACATCGTCGAAGGTCAGGGCTTCTTGAACGATACGCATGGCGGGGCCTCGGGACTTGGCGAAAAATAAAGCGGATTAGTGTATGCCACGCCGCGCGACCGGTAAACGGAAAATCGGCCAGCCTGGATTCGTGGCGCGCGCCAGCAGGATCAAACACCATTGTTGTTCGCTCTTCCCAAACACAAGATAATTGGCGCAATGCTGGCCTTCCGAACCCGTGAACACCAACGCCTCCGTGCCATCCCGCGACATCTACACCGTCTCCCGCCTGAATCAGGACGTGCGCGCCCTGTTGGAGGGCGAATTCCCATCGCTCTGGGTGGAAGGCGAAGTCTCCAATTTGTCGCGCCCGTCCTCCGGCCATCTCTACTTCTCGCTCAAGGACGCCAGGGCGCAAATCCGCTGCGCCCTGTTCCAGAACCGCGCCTTCCTGTTCCGCGACTGCCCGCGCAACGGCCAGCACGTGCTGGTGCGCGGCCGGGTCAGCCTGTACGAACCGCGCGGTGATTTCCAGATCATCGTCGAATACGTCGAAGAAGCCGGCGCCGGCGCGCTGCGTCGGGCTTACGATGAACTGCGTCTCAAGCTGGAGCGGGAAGGGCTGTTCGCACCCGAACACAAGAGGCCTCTGCCCCGCTTCCCGCGCCGGATCGGCGTCATCACCTCCCCCACCGGTGCGGCGATCCGTGACGTGCTGACCACCCTGCGCCGCCGCTGTCCCAGCGTACCGGTCCTGCTATATCCGGTGCCGGTGCAGGGCGACGGTGCGGCGGAATGCATCGCCAGCACACTCCGGCTGGCGTCCGAGCGCCGGGACTGCGATGTGTTGTTACTGGCACGCGGCGGCGGTTCGCTGGAGGATTTGCAGGCGTTCAACGAGGAACCCGTAGCGCGGGCGATCTTCGCCTGCCCGATTCCGCTGGTGACCGGCATCGGCCATGAAACCGACGTCACCATCGCCGATTTCGCCGCCGATCTGCGCGCTGCCACCCCCACGGCGGCGGCGGAACTGGCCAGCATCGACCGACTGGAATGGCTGCGCCGGACTCGCCTGCTGGCCGAGCGGCTGGACAGCGCACTGCAACGGCAGTTCGCCTACCAGCGCCAGCGGCTGGCGGAACTGACGCGCCGGCTCGACCGCGCCCAGCCCCGCCGCCGCCTCCAGGACCGCGCTCAGCGGCTCGATGATCTGGATCAGCGGCTGCGCGCGGCAGTGCGCCAGCGTCTGGAAACCACCTCCCAGCGCCTGCGCGGTCTGAGCAGCCACTTGCACGCCCTGAGTCCGCTGGCTACGCTCGACCGTGGTTACGCCATCGTGCGCCGCTACCCGGATGGTGACATTCTACGTCGGGCCAGTGAAGCCCACATCGGCGACATCGTAGAGGCGCTGCTGAGACAGGGCCGCCTGCATTGCCAAGTCACGGCAATCGATCCAGCAGACTGGACCCCGGCGGTGGACCGGGACAGGGCTCCCTGACCCAACGGCCTGCTCTCCATGCGTCGCCTCTGGTTGCTGCTTCTGATCTGCGCGCTCGGCGCCTGGTTCGCGTGGCGGGACCGCGCCATCGAACGGTCACCCGGCATCCTGGCCCCCGACGCTCCGCAACAGCAACCGCTGGACGCAGCAGCGCCATCCTTCCGCAAAGACCGTTATGAAATCAAGGCATTGGCCGAATTCGCCATCGAAGCCCGGGTGCTGGGCCGGGAACATTACCGCTTCGACGCCGGCGCGGAACTGGCGCCGGTGGATCTGGCGCTGGGTTGGGGACCGATGTCGGACAGCGCGGTGCTGGCGGAGATCGCCATTCATCAACGCAACCGGTTCTACTACTGGCTCACCGTCACCTTTCCCATCCCGCGCCGGGAC
>JAGTSD010000157.1 GCA_018262135.1 Pseudomonadota bacterium
CCCGCCGGCAACCTGTTTCTGACCAACATCCAGCAGATTTACGACGATGCCGGCAGCGATCCTGCCCCCATTAATCCGGTGGCGGCCTTGCTGGGTGCCGCGCCCAGAGCCGGTTTGACCACCGCCATCCCCCTGCTGGAGCGGATCAGGCGCGCGAGCAACCTGATGGTGCTCAACGACGAAGCGCACCACGTTCACGACGAGGACCTGGTCTGGCACAAGACGTTGATGGGCTTGCACGCGCAGCTCAAGACCCGGGGCGCGGCCGGTCTGACCCAGTGGCTGGATTTTTCCGCCACGCCCAAGAATCAGAACGGCACGTTCTTTCCCTGGATCGTGGTGGACTATCCGCTCGCCCAGGCCGTGGAAGACCGCATCGTCAAGGTCCCGCTCATCATCCACCAGACCGACCGGCAGGACCCGGATCGCTACGCCCACAGCGAGGCCGGCGACGCCTACAACGAATGGATCGCCATCGCCGTCGAACGCTGGCGGGAACACGTCAAGAGTTACGGCGCGGTCGGCGAAAAACCGGTGCTGTTCGTCATGGCCGAGGATACCCGGGACGCCGATTCGATTGCCGAACGCCTGCGCCAGGAACGGGAGTTCAGGGACAAGGATCGGGTGCTGGTGATTCACACCAAAGCCAACGGCGAGATTACCCAGAAAGACCTGGAAGCGGCCCGGCGGGCAGCCCGCGATGTGGATTCAGGCCGGTCGCGCATCCGCGCCATCGTCTCCGTGCTCATGCTGCGGGAGGGCTGGGACGTGCGCAATGTCTCGGTCGTGCTCGGGCTGCGCCCGTTCACCGCCAAGGCCAACATTCTGCCGGAACAGGGCGTTGGCCGGGGGCTGCGCCTCATGCGGGGCGTGCCGCGCGACAACCCCCAGATTCTGGAACTGATCGGCACCAGCGCCTTCGAGAACTTCATCCGGGAACTGGAGCAGGAAGGCGTCGGCATTCGCACGGTCACTGCTCCCCCCAAACCGGGGATCGAAATCTTCCCGGTCGAGGACCGGCGCCAGTACGACATCGCGATTCCTCGCGCCACCCCGCTGTATGAACGCCACTATCGCCGGCTGCGCGACCTCGACTCGCTGAAGCTGCCATCCCTGGCTTCGCAACAGGATCTGGAAAGAGAACTCCGGAACCGGATTGACCTCCTGCACGGCATCATTGACATCAAGGTCGGTTCCGATGAGGTGGAATTCAACGCGGAAAACGTGCCGCCCATCGAAAATCTGCTGTCCTCCCTGACCGGCCGGGTAGAACGCCATGCCCGACTCACCGGTCAGTTTGACGTGCTGTATCCCAAAGTACGGGAATACGTCTGGAAGCGGTGTTTCGGCGGTGTGGTCGAACTGGACGATGCCCAGGTGCGACGCGTCCTCAACCATACCGGCTTGCTGGATGCCATCGCGCAACTGTTCTCACGCCACATCGGCGTGCTGACCGCCGAGGCCCAGCCGGTCAAGCTCGCCGGCGAGCCCTGCCGGCTGTCGAATACCGCAAAATTCCTGTGGCGGCGCATGGCGGTGACCGCCCGCAAGACGCTGTTCAACCGGGTGGCCTGTTACAACGACTTCGAAGCGGGTTTTGCCGAGTTTCTGGACCAGTGCGAGGACATCGAACGGTTCGCGGCGCTGGCCGAATGGTTTACCGAATTTCACGTGCAGTACCTGTCCAGAACCGGCGCGATCCGCTTGTACTACCCGGATTTCTTTACCGAATTTCACGTGCAGTACCTGTCCAGAACCGGCGCGATCCGCTTGTACTACCCGGATTTCGTCGTCATCCAGACCACGCTGCAAGGTTCGGTGAACTGGATCGTCGAAACCAAGGGGCGGGAATTCGAGGACACCGACGCCAAGGCGATCCACATGCGCCGCTGGTGCGAAGAAGTCGGGCGGGAAACCGGACAGGACTGGCGTTATCTCAAGATTTCCCAGCAGGTCTTCGACCCGTTCCGTAGTAAAAGGACCAGCAGGGAATTCAGCCAGTTGCTCGAATGGGAGCAAAGGCAGCGGCGACTCGATATTCCCTGAGTGTCCTCGTTACTCCTACACCCATAACTCGCGCCTGAATGAGATAACGGCGTACTCAGGAATGGATGGCGTGCGCCCGCAACGCATTCAACAACCGTTCGTGAATCCCCCCGAAACCGCCGTTGCTCATGATCAACACCTGGGTTCCCGGTTTGACCTGGGCCTGAATGGCGGCCAGCGTATCGTCGAGTGAATGGCAGACCTGCCCGCGCGGGCCAAGCGCCGCCGCCACCGCACCGAGATTCCAGCCCAGATCGGGCGCCTGATACAGCACCACGGCATCGGCCAGCGCCAGCGCCGGGGCGAGGCTGTCCTTGAACACCCCCAGCTTCATGGTATTGGAACGCGGCTCCAGCACCGCGATGATCGGCTGGTCGCCGACCCGGGCGCGCAATCCGGCCAGCGTGGTGGCAATCGCGGTGGGATGATGGGCGAAATCGTCGTAGACCGTCACGCCGTTGACCGCGCCGCGCGCTTCCAGCCGCCGCTTCACGCCCTCGAAACTGGACAGGGCTGCGCTAGCCGCGCTGACTGGGACGCCCGCATGGCGGGCGGCGGCGATGGCGGCGAGCGCATTGTGGACGTTGTGCAGACCCAACTGGCTCCATTCCGCCCGGCCCTGCTTTTCGCCCTGGTAATGCACCTCGAAGGCGCTGCCGTCCGGGGCGATGTCCCGCGCTTCCCAGTCGCCCGTTCCAAAGCGTTCCACCGGCGTCCAGCAGCCCATCGCCAGCACCTCGGCCAGGTTCGCATCGGTCCCGTTGGCGACGATCAGGCCCGAACCGGGCACGGTCCGCAGCAGATGATGAAACTGGCGCTGGATGGCAGCCAGATCGGGGAAGATGTCGGCGTGATCGAATTCCAGGTTGTTCAGGATCAGGGTATGCGGGCGGTAATGGACGAACTTGGAGCGCTTGTCGAAAAACGCGGTGTCGTACTCGTCGGCCTCTACCACGAAACAGCGGCCATCGCCCAACTGGGCCGACTGGCCGAAATTGGCGGGAATGCCGCCGATTAGAAAGCCCGGCCTCAGCCCGGCGCTTTCCAGAATCCACGCCAGCAGGCTGCTGGTGCTGGTCTTGCCGTGAGTACCCGCTACCGCCAGCACGTGCCGGTCGCGCAACACGTGCTCCGCCAGCCAGGCCGGTCCGGAGGCGTAGGGCAGGTCGCGGTTCAGCAATTCCTCGATGATCGGGCGGCCCCGGCTCATCACGTTGCCGACCACCACCATGTCCGGCGCGAACTCAGCGAGTTGTTCGGGGGCGTAGCCTTCGCGCAACGCGATGCCGGCCTCCGCCAGTTGCGTGCTCATCGGCGGATAAACGCCGGCGTCACAGCCGGAAACGGTGTGTCCCGCCGCGCGGGCCAGGAGGGCGACGCCAGCCATGAAGGTACCGCAAATGCCGAGAATGTGAATGTGCATGATCAGGAGAGAGGTTTGAAGGAAGGGAGAATTTTAGGGATCAATGCCGGCTGCTGTCATGGGAATTCACCATCTTTGGTTTTGCGCAGAATGGTACGAAATTCCGTGCTTTTCGCCCTGATGGATGCCTGATCCCGGTTTGCCGTACCCTGCTTCACCTGCTCGGCACTGGCGGTCCGCGCCTGCTACCCTCGCCAAGCACCACGTCGTTCAAACAGGAAGGTGGTAAAATCCACAGCAATCCGAACCAGGATTTCCAGGTGAACCTCGATTGCCAACCGCCTACCCCCACTACGAACAGGATAACGCTTCATGACCCTGGATCTGGACCTGCAAATCGCGCTGGACCTGCCGGGACTGCCGGCTGAATCCGACTTCCGCTGCTGGGCCGAGGCGGCGCTGGCCGGCGCGGGCTACTCCAAGGACGCCGAACTAACCATCCGCGTGGTCAACGAAGCCGAAGGCGCCGCGCTCAACGAGATGTACCGCCACAAGCCGGGGCCGACCAACGTGCTGTCCTTCCCGTTCGTGGCCCCGCCGCAGGCCGAGAGCGCGCTGCTGGGCGATATCGTGATCTGTGCGCCGGTGGTGCTGCGCGAAGCGGTCATCCAGGGCAAAACCTCGGAGGCGCACTGGGCGCACCTGGTCGCCCATGGCGTTTTGCACCTTCTGGGCTATGATCATGATGAAACCCATGCTGAGGCTATGGAATCCCTGGAAATCCACATCCTGGCCGGACTGGGTTACCCTGATCCCTATGGAGACCCACAAAACCGACTATGAACGAAGAACGAACCGAATCCAGCCATAAACCATCATGGCTGGAACGTTTGAGCCTCGCCCTCATGGGCGAACCCAAGGACCGGGACGAACTGATAGACCTGCTACGCGACGCCCAGCAACGGGAACTGCTGGACACCGACGCCCTGGCGATGATGGAAGGCGTGTTGCGGGTGTCGGAAACCCAGGTGCGCGATGTCATGATCCCCCGCGCCCAGATGGTGGTGCTGGAATACGACTGGAGCCTGGAACGCCTCATCGCCGAGGTCGTTGAATCCGGCCACTCCCGCCTGCCGGTGATTGACGAAAGCAAGGACAACGTCATCGGCATCCTGATCGTCAAGGACCTGCTGGCCCATGCCTTCGACCGCCGCGAGGATTTCAACCTGCGCGCCCTGCTGCGGCCCGCCAAGTTTATCCCCGAAAGCAAGCGTCTCAACATCCTGCTCAAGGAATTCCGCGTCAATCGCCTGCACATGGCCATCGTGGTGGACGAATACGGCGGCGTGGCCGGCCTGATCACCATCGAGGACGTGCTGGAGGAGATCGTCGGCGAAATAGACGACGAGCACGATGTGGACGACGGTGCATTCATCCGGCCGCAGGGCGATGCCTTCATCCTCAAGGCGCTCACCCCGGTCGAGGATTTCAACGAGTATTTCAAGGCCGAACTGAGCGACGAGCGGGCCGACACCATCGGCGGGCTGGTGATGATGGAACTGGGCCGGCTGCCCAAGGGCGGTGAAACCGTTGATCTGGACCGCTTCCATTTCCAGGTCCTGCGCGCCGATAACCGGCGGATTCACCTGCTGGAAATGACGCTGCGTAGCGAAGAAGCGGCGCCTTCCACCACCGAACCGGAAAGTTGACCGGCAAATCCCCGCCTCCTCTCCACCTGCCAGGGAGGGGAGACTGATGGCTCCTCATGCCTGACTTCAAAACCCGCCGCCCCCTGATCGCCGACCTGCTGGCCTTCATCGCCGGCGCACTCCTGCCTCTCGCCTTCGCGCCGTTCGGACTCTGGCCGCTGGCGCTTGTCCTGCCGATGGTCCTGCTGTGGAGTTGGGACGGGGTTACGCTGCGCCGCGCTGGCCTGCGCGGCGGACTGTTCGGGCTGGGCGTGTATGGGTTTGGCATCTACTGGGTCTTCATCAGCCTGCACGATTACGGCAACGCTCCGATCCCGTTCGCCGTGCTGGCTACCGCCCTGATGGTGCTGGTAATGGCGCTGTATCCCGCCGCGCTCGGCGGGCTGATCGCCCGCTGGGGGCTACCACCGGGACCGGCGCGCTGGCTGCTGATCTTCCCGGCGTTGTGGACCCTGCTGGACTGGGTGCGAAGCTGGCTGTTCACCGGCTTTCCCTGGCTGGCTATCGGCTACAGCCAGACCGATGCGCCGCTGGGCCAGCTCGCGCCTTACATAGGCGTGTTCGGGGTGGGCTGGGCCGTAGTGCTCAGCGCTGGCCTGCTCTGGACGCTGCTGAACAGCACCCGCTGGCGGGCGCGGCTGGGCTGGCTGGGACTGCTGGCGGCTTTATGGCTCGGGACGTGGGGTCTGGGGCAGATTTCGTGGGTAGAGTCAGCCGGCCCGGTGCTGCGGGTCGCCATCGTGCAGGGCAACGTCACCCAGGACCGGAAGTGGGACCCCGACGCGCTGGATGAGACCCTGACCCGCTATGTCCAGTTGAGCCTGCCCGAGCAGAACCAAAGCGACGTGATCATCTGGCCGGAGACTGCGATCCCGGCCCTGCTGGACGAGGTCCGGCCCTTCGTCGCCGCGTTGGCGGGCGTCGCCCAGCAAGCCGGGGTGGATTACGTCACCGGCATCCCGACCGGCTCGTGGGAAACCAGCGTCTTCCACAACAGCATCATTGGCGTTGGTCGCTCGCCGGGGCTGTACCACAAACGCCGACTGCTGCCGTTCGGTGAGTATCTGCCGTTGCGCGGGCTGTTGCTGTTCTTCCGCGACTGGGTGGACATCCCGATGGCCGATTTCACGCCGGGCGACCCGGAGCAACCGCTGTTTCGCGCTGGTGGCCAGCCGGTGGGACTGTCCATCTGCTTCGAGGCGGTGTTCGGCAGCGAGATTCGGCGGGCGCTGCCCGAGGCGACCTGGCTGATCAATCTGAGCAACGACGCCTGGTTCAAGGATTCCACCGCGGCCCGCAGTTTCAGGCCGAGGTCATTCGCGGTGAAGTCCAGCCACTGCGTGGGCTGACGCCCTATGCCCGGTTTGGGGATTGGCCGGCGGTGGTGATGATGATAGGGTTACTCATCCTGGGGTTGTTCCTGGGCCGACGCACCTTTACGACCACGGCATGAACCAAGACCCAACCCGACTGCATTCTCGGCGACGCCAGCGGTTTCCCTGGCCCGCCGGCTGGCGACGGCTGAATCTCGTACTGGTCTGGAACCGCCACTGGCCCTGGCTGGCTGGGTTATTGAGCGGCGGCCTGCTGCTGGCTTCCTGCGCCACCGCGCCGCCGCGCAACGTCAACGACGCCTGCGCCATCTTCGCCGAATACGACGACTGGCTGACCGACGCCAGGGCCGCCAGCCAGCGCTGGGGCGTGCCGTTGCCGGTGCTGCTGGCGATCCTGCACCAGGAATCCGCCTTTCAGTCCGACGCCCAGCCGCCGCGCCGCTGGTATCTCGGCTTCATTCCCGGCCCCCGTCCTTCGTCCGCCTATGGCTACAGCCAGGCCCTGGACGGCACCTGGGAACGCTACATCGCCGCCACCGGCAACCGGAGCGCCGACCGCGACGACTTCGGCGATGCCGTGGATTTTATCGGCTGGTACGTCAACGAAACCGCCCGGCGCAACCGCATCGCCAAAAGCGACGCCTATAACCAGTATCTGGCCTATCACGAGGGCCAGGAAGGCTTCGCCCGGGGCACGTATCGGCAAAAAACCTGGTTGATGCAGCGGGCGCGGCAGGTGCGCCAGCAGGCTGATCGCTACCGTGCACAACTGAACCGCTGCGAACCGCGCCTGGCGGCCTGACGCTGTCCGTTCCCCTGGAGCATTCCGCCATGCGTGACGACCCCTTCGAGGACGAAGACCGGTACGAACCGGCAACGCCTCCGCCGCTCAGCAAGAGTCAGCGCAAGCGGGATGCAACCGCGTTGCAGGACTTGGGCCAACAACTGGTGAAACTAACCCCGACGCAGTTGAGCCGCGTCCCGCTGCCAGACGAACTGCTGGCGGCAGTGCGGCTGGCTCAAGGCATCACGCAACGGGGCGGGCACAAGCGCCAGTTGCAATACATCGGTAAGCTGATGCGCCAACTGGACGAGACGGAAACAGTCGCGATCCAAGCCGCCCTGGCCACCGTGCGGACGCCGCGCCGATAATTCGCGTCCACGGAAGACACGGAAGGCACGGAAAAAACCAAGAAACCTCAAACGGTCACTCAAAGAATTCAAAGAATACGAAGCCACCATACCCTATCTGTGTCCGTGCTTTCGGTGTCTTCCGTGGACAAATTTTTTGTCATCCTTCTGGAGCGCCTTCCCCTGACTACCCCACCGCTTTCCTGGTTGCTGATCCTCGGCGCGCTGATGGCGTTCGCGCCGATGTCCATAGACCTGTACCTGCCCGGCCTGCCGGCGATTGCCGCCGAGTTCGGCGCCGACCCGTCGGTGGTGCAATTTACCTTGGCCAGCTTCTTTATCGGCATGGCGCTCGGCCAGGTGATTCATGGGCCACTCGCCGACCGCTACGGGCGCAAGCCCCCGCTGTACGTTGGATTGGGGTTCTTCGTGCTCGCCTCGGTCGGCTGCGCCTTCGCCTCCAATATCACCACCCTGATCCTGCTGCGCTTTGCTCAGGCCGTGAGCGGCTGCGCGGGCGTGGTCATCGCCCGCGCGGTGGTGCGCGACCGTTTCGACGCGCACACCTCGGCCAAGGTTTACTCACTGCTGATACTCGTCATGGGGCTGGCGCCGATCCTCGCCCCTTTTCTGGGCGGCTGGATTTTGCTATTCGCCAGTTGGCGGGCGATTTTCCTGGCGCTGGCATTGTTCGGGCTGGCCTGCCTGGTCGGTGTCTGGCGCTACCTGCCGGAAACCCGACCAGGGAATGCCCCTGCCACTGGCGGCGGGATCGGGTCCGCCCTGCGCGTTTATGGCCAGCTCCTGCGCGACCGGCGGTTCACCGGCTATGCCTTGGCCGGCGGCTTCACCCAGGCGGGCATGTTCGCCTACATCACGGGCTCGCCGCATGTCTTCATTGATCTTTATGGGGTGCCGGCGCACCACTATGGCTGGCTGTTCGGGCTCAACGCGGTGGGGCTGATCGCCAGTTCGCAGTACAACCGCCGGCTGTTGCAGCATGAAAGCGCCGACTCCGTCCTGCGGCGCGCCAACCGCTGGACTGTGTTCGCGGGACTGCTGCTGCTGGCGGTGGCCGTGATGGGCTGGGGCGGATTGCCGGTGCTGCTGGTCCCCCTGTTTATCTACCTGGTCAGCGTCGGTTTCACCGCACCGAACGCGATGGCTAACGCCCTGGCGCATCAGGGCGCCCGCGCCGGCAGCGCCTCGGCGCTGATCGGCACGCTGCAATTCGGGGTCGCCACGGTCGCCAGTGCGCTGGTCGGGTTGCTCGGCCACGGGTCACCACTGCCGATGGCGGCGGTCATCGCCGGTTGTGGACTGCTGGCCTACGGTGCGTACCGCCTGCTGGTTGGCGGCGGTACTGCGTGAAATACCTCGAGATATCCGTATCGCCATGTCTCCTCGCCATCGCCACGCCCTAACCGCGAGCATCGGTCTGGCTATCCTGCTCTATCTCACCTTCGTGCTGCTGGCCGACCAGGCGGCGGTATTCGCGGCCTTGCAGCGTATTGGCTTGCCAATGCTGCTGGCGATTTTCGCCCTGTCACTGTTCAATTATCTGCTGCGGTTCTGGCGCTGGCAGCGTTACATCGCCGCCTTTGGCCACGACTTGCCGTGGTGGCGACATTGGCTCTACTACCTGGCTGGCTTCATCCTGACCGTGACGCCTGGCAAGGCCGGCGAGGCGGTGCGATCGCTGTATCTGCACGGCCATGGGGTAAGCTACGCTCAGAGTCTGGCGGCATTGTTTGTGGAGCGGTTGCTGGACGTGCTGGCGATGAGCCTGCTGGCCCTGCTGATCCTGCTGGCCCGACCCGATTATGCGTGGCTGGTGGCGGTGGCCTGGGCGCTGGCGCTGGCTCTGGGTGGGCTCGTCACTCGCCCCTGGTTGCCGCAACGCTTGCGGGACTGGGGCCATGGCCATCGTTACGGCCACCAGGTCGAGCGGTTGGCGCGGCTGCTCGATTCGGCGGCGACGTTGCTGCAGCCCGGCGTTTTTCTGTTTGGACTGGGGCTGGGTGTGCTGTCCTGGGGGCTGGAAGGGTTATCCTTGTATCTGATCGCCCGTGATATCGGGGTTGGCATCAGCCTCGTCACTGGCATCGGCATTTACGCCATCGCGGTGCTAGCCGGCGCGCTGTCGTTCCTGCCCGGCGGGCTGGGCGGGACCGAGGCGGTGATGGGAGGTTTGCTGATCGCCTTCGGCGCAGACGGCCCGTCGGCGGTCGCCATAACTTTGCTGTGCCGGATTGCGACTTTGTGGTTTGCCGTGGCGCTCGGGGGGGTGGCGGTGGGGATATTAGGCATTGACAGCCATGGATTAAACCGTCCTGGTGATAAAGAAGGTACTGGTTCAGTCTGATTGTCCTCCAAGCTTTTGATTTTAAATCAGATAGAAGGGGTAAGTTGCATCATAATTGTACTGAACCAGTGCCCGTACCAGTGGTATGACAACAATCCGATTGCCCGATACGAAGGCTATTACGCCAGCGTGTTTTACAGCTATTTCGCGGCGCTGGGGCTGGACATCACCCTGGAAGACGCGACAAATCAGGGCCGCATTGACATGACGGTGCAGTTTGAGGGCCGCATTTATCTGTTTGAATTCAAAGTCGTGGAACTCGCGCCCGAAGGACGGGCCCTGCAACAGATCAAGGATCGGGGCTACGCCGAAAAATATCGGGCGTTCGGACAGCCCATCGCGCTGATTGGCGTGGAGTTCAGCCGCACCGAGCGGAATATCGTGGGATTTGAAGTGGAGGAAATCATCGGGTGATCGGCCCACATGGAGTACATTGAAAGAGGCCATTGGCGTGGATGAAGAGCGACTGATCGCGTTGTTGATCGCGTTGCACGATGGCCTGCCGCGCCAGGGGCCGGGCGATTCCGCATCAACCCGGCGGGCGCTGGCGCTTTGCGCGGCATTGCCGGACGCGCCGGAGATTCTGGATATCGGCTGTGGAACCGGCGCGCAGACCTTGACGCTCGCGGCGGCCACGACCGGGCGCATCACGGCGCTCGACCGATCTCTGGATTTTCTCCGGTCGTTGCGCCGGACCGTGATTGAGGGGGGCTGGACCTCGCGCGTGCGGCTCTGTCAGGGCGACATGCGGGCCTTGCCGTTCCGGGAAGCCAGTTTCGATCTGATCTGGAGCGAAGGGGCGGTTTATATCATGGGCTTTGACGCGGGATTGACGCAGTGGCGGTCGTGGGTCAAGCCCGGGGGGTATTTGGCGGTTTCCGAATTGTCCTGGTTCCGGTCGGATCGGCCAGCGAAGTTAAGGGCTTTTCTGGACGTGGAATATCCGGCCCTGCGCAGCGTGGCGGCCAATCTGGCGGCGGCGAGCGAAGGGGGTTGGCAAGTGGTCGGTCATTTTCCGTTGCCGTGGTCAGCCTGGCAGGCGTATTACGATCCGCTGCGGGAGCGCCTGCCGGTCTTCCGGACGGCCCATGCGGGAGACGCGGACGCCCAGACCGTGGCTGATTTGACGGAATCCGAAATGGCGCTGATGGCCCGCTACGCAGAGGATTGCGGCTACGCCTTTTATGTCCTGCGGCGCCGCGATTAGGGGCGCAACCCGGGAACCGGCGAACACCCTGCGCCTGTTTTCCCACGGTGATGTCTCCATCCCCGGCAGCACGAGCTGGTTATTTTAGAGGGTGCTGAGGCGCGAATTGATCGCGGCGCTCAGGTTTTGAACCCAGCCGTTGTAGTT
>JAGTSD010000158.1 GCA_018262135.1 Pseudomonadota bacterium
CACTCGGTCAAGCTCTACGCCAGTACTGGGGTGTCCACTCGTATCGGCACCGATTCCGACACCATCGGCATCGCGTGGCAGTACCGCTGGGGCGGCGGGCTTTAGAGGGTTGCCGGGAATGGTACGACTGGGTAATCCCTCAGCTCATCAGCCAGGCGCGCGCCAGTTCCAGGTCGGTTTCGGGGAAAAACCGGGCTTCGGCTTGCCGGTAATCGGCGAAGAGAAACACCTGCATTTCGTCTTGCCAGCGCGGTTCGCCTACCACCGCGATTCTTTCGATGTCGTGGTCATGCCTGAAGAAGAAGCTGACGTCGCCCCACTGATCGCCGGGTTCCCATCCGGCGAAATTTTCCAACTGGATCAATATCCTGACCTTGCCGGAGGCAAAGACATTCCCGGTTTCGACCTGGGTCAGGAAAGTCTGAAATTCAGCCCAGGTCAGCAGTCCGCTCAGGGTGATCCGGTGAACCCGGTCCGCGATTGGATGCGACGAGATCGTCATGATGGCCCCCTGTTTCAATGTTGCTGTAACAAACAGGCCGCGCGGTTTGCCGGAAGCGCTCCGCGCGGCCTGGAAGTCAATGGAATGCACGGGATCGCTTAATAGCGGTTGACCCAGGCGGAACCACCGCCGCCGTAGCGGTTGATCCAGCCGCCGCCGCCGTTGATCCAGCCGCCACCACCGCCGTTGATCCAGCCGCCGCCGCCGTAGCGGTAGGCGCCGCCGCCGTTGGCCCAGGCGCCGCCACCGCCGGCCCGGTTGGCCCAGCCACCGCCGCCGTAACGGTTGGCCCAGCCGCCCCGCCCACCGACCGCAGCGGAGCCGCCGTAACCACGAGCGGCGGCCCAGGCCCGCGCGGGGTCGGCATGGGTCAACGCGCCGCCCAGCAGCACGCCGCCGATTACTGCCTGCGACCACTTGCCCAGCCCGCGCAGAAACTGCCGCCGTTCCTCGGTCACCAACGCTTCGGCTGGTTCGGGATGCGCCATCTCATGTTGATCAGTCATGGCTGTTCTCCGCTTACGGGGCTTTCTTCGGCGCGGGTTCCGGTGCTGCCGCGGGGGCTGGAGCCGAGGTGTCCGTCGGCGCCTCCTCCGGAGGAGGCCCCTCATCTCCACTCACATTGGAAGTATGCAAAGCCTGGACTCGCCAGCCGTCCTTCTCCTTTTTCAAAACCGCCGAGACATTGAGCCCAAATTCACGGGGCTGACCGGAGGAGTCGCTATCCTTCATGTCGCAGGAAGCCATCAGCCAGGCGCTGTTTCCATCCTCGCTCCCCGACACGTTCGGACAATCATGCTTCAGAGAACCCGCTTTGAAGGTTTCAAAAAAATGCTGGTAGGCCTCTTCGATCGCCGCCTTGCCCTTCCAGAATTCGCCGGGACCGGTGCCCATCAGCGCCACGTTGGGCGAATCGGCGTAAAGCGCCATCAAGGCCTTGAGATCGTGCTTGTTCAGGGCATCATGATGCTGGCGCACCACCGCCCTGAGTTCTTCGCTGGCTTGCACCTTGGGTGCTTCGCTGGCCTTTTCAGGCTTTGGCGATTCCGCCGCCCAGACGGGGGCCGCCAAGGCGCAGCCCAATACAGAGGCCAGCAAAAGATTTTGTTTATTCATGAAAATTCCTCCTGATGACGTGTTGATGGGAGTTGAGGAGACTAACAATGACAACGTGAACTGTTCATGAACCTTGGATACTCGAGCCATCACCAGAAAGCGTGCTGTCGCAACCGGCGCTCAGGACGGCGCACAGGGCAGGATGATGGGTCTTTTACGGTGGTCTCGGGTTGAAACGGAAAAACGGGCTATACTTTTGGCAGGTCATCCATGGCAGTTAACGTCTGGACTACGATGGCGCTATCGCGCAAGTAGAGTATAGCCCGCCCCAGGACCGATGCTTTCAAGGTCAATCTTCCGATTTCAAGATTTTCCCCCAGTTTCCTATTCACCAATGGGAGTTTCTTCTCGTGCGAGATTTGCGCTCTATTCATAAACCCATATCCCGATTTCAGCTCCGGCCAGGCGTCGGCGCCTTGCTGGCGGTCCTGCTGAGCGTTGGGCCAATGCTCGCGCTGGCGCAAACCTCGCCAGCTTCGGCCCGCCCTCCGACCCCGATCTCGGTGGTCGAGATCAAACCGGAGAATACCCCCGCGACCTTCGAGTTCACCGGCAAGACCGCCAGTTCCCGCCAGGTGGATATCAACGCCCGGGTCGAGGGCTATCTCGAAAAGATCGCCTATACCGAGGGTAGCCTGGTGAAGGATGGCCAGTTGCTGTTCCAACTCGATCCCAAGCCCTTCCAGGCTGCGCTGGACAGTGCCAAGGCCAACCTGGCCCAGCAGGAAGCGGCATTGACGCGGGCCCGCCAAACCCTGGCGCGGGTCAAGCCGCTGGCCAAGCAAAACGCCGTCAGCCAGCAGGACCTGGATAACTCCACCGCCAACGTCCTGGAATCCGAGGCCAAGGTACAGGCGGCCAAGGCCGATGTCGAACAGGCGCAACTGAATCTGGGCTACACCACCATCCGGTCGCCGCTGACCGGCCTGTCCAGCAGCTCCAATTATCGCGAGGGTGCTCTGATCCGGTCGGGAGGCACCGGCAGCCAGCTCACCACCATCGTGCAGATCGATCCGATGTGGATCAATTTTGGTGTTGGCGAAAACGAAGTCCTGAAACTCAAGAGCCAATCGGAAGCTGGACAAATCAGGGGACCCGGACTGGCCAAGGTGGAAGTGGAGCTGATTCTGGCCGACGGTACTTCGTATCCCCAGAAAGGCCGGATCACCTTCGTGGACCCGGTGGTCAACGCGCAGACCGGCACTTACAACATCCGCGCCGTGGTGCCCAACCCGGCTAATCAGTTAAGCCCCGGTCAGTTCGTGCGGGTGCAGATCAAGGGCGCGTTCCGGCCCAATGCGATCATGGTGCCGCAAGTGGCCGTGATGCAGGGGCCGAGTGGCAAGTTCGTATTCACGGTCGGCCCGGACAACACCGCTGTGCCCAAGCCGGTGCAGGTCGGCGACTGGTACGGCGATCAGTGGATCATCAATTCCGGCTTGGAACCCGGCGACCGGGTGGTGGTGGACGGCGCGGTGCGCCTGCAGCCCGGCGCGCCGGTGCAGATCAAGCCCGCCGCCGCGCCCGAGCCCGAGCCGGCGAAAGTCCCCAGCGCTACGCCGCTCAAACCCTGACGAGGGCGCCGCATGATCTCCCATTTCTTCATCGATCGCCCGGTCTTTGCCGCGGTCATTTCCATCATCCTGACCCTGGCTGGGCTGTCGGCGATGGGCGTGTTGCCCATCGCTCAGTATCCCGACATCACCCCGGTGCAGATCCAGGTGAGCGCCACCTATCCCGGCGCCAGCGCCGATGTGGTCTCGCAAAGCGTGGCCGCGCCCATCGAGCAGCAGGTCAACAGCGTCGACAACCTGATGTATATGTACTCGTCCAGTTCCTCAACCGGCGACATGACCCTGAACGTGTTTTTCGATATCGGCACCGATCCCGACATCGCCCAGGTCAACGTCCAAAATCAGGTGAGTCTGGCCTTGCCGCAGTTGCCGGAGGAGGTGTCCAAACAGGGGGTGAAGGTCCAGACCAAATCGTCCACCTTCCTGATGGTGATCGCGCTCTATTCGCCGGACGGAAGCCACGACGAGACCTTTGTCGGCAACTACACGTACCTGTACGTGCTCAACGCCCTGCAACGGATTCCGGGCGCCAATCAGTCCAGCATCTTCGGCGTTCCCAATTATGCGATGCGGATCTGGCTGAAACCGGACCGGATGAGCGATCTGGGCTTGACCACCGACGAAGTGATCAGCGCCATTCAAAGCCAGAACCAGCAGTTCGCCATCGGCCAGATCGGCCAGTCCCCCACCAACGGTCCGGTGGAACTGACCTTTCCAGTCTCCACCCAGGGCCGGCTGACCACGCCGGAGGAGTTCGAGAACATCATCCTGCGCGCCAGCACCACCGGCGCCGGCGTGTTGCGGCTCAAGGATGTCGGCTACGTGACCCTGGGGATGCAGAGCTATAACCTGCGCAGCCGCTTCAACGGCAAGGTCGGCACCGCCCTCGCGGTGTACCAGCAGGCGGGGGCCAACGCCTTGGAGGTTTCCAAGCAGGTGCGGGCGGCGCTGGAGGAACTGAAGAAGAGTTTCCCGGCCGGACTCGACTACGCCATCGCTCTGGATACCACCAAGTTCGTCCAGGCTTCGATCGACGAAGTGGTGAAGACCCTGATGGAAGCCATCGTGCTGGTGATCCTGGTGGTCTTTATCTTCCTGCAAAGCTGGCGAGCCACGGTCATTCCCATCGTGGCGGTGATCGTCTCGGTCATCGCGACCTTCAGCGGCATGTACCTGCTGGGCTTCTCGATCAATATGCTCACCCTGTTCGGCCTGGTGCTGTGCATCGGCATCGTGGTGGACGATGCCATCGTGGTGGTGGAAAACGTCGAGCGCAACATGGCGGAATTCCATCTCGCGCCCAAGGAAGCGGCGCACCGGGCGATGGAAGAAGTCACCGGGCCGGTGATCGCCGTCGTGCTGGTGTTGAGCGCGGTGTTTGTGCCGGTCGCGTTCCTGGGCGGCATGACCGGGCAGTTGTACAAGCAGTTCGCCATCACGATTGCGATTTCGGTGGCGATTTCGGGCCTGGTGGCCTTGACCCTGAGTCCGGCGCTGGCGGCGCTGCTGCTCAAGCCCGGCGAACACGGCGACCAACGCACCGATGTGCTCTACCGGTTCTTTTTCGGCCCGTTCAATCGCGGGTTCGACTGGGTGACCCACGGCTACGCCGAAAGCGTGCGCTTTGTCACCAAACGGATTTTACTGGGACTGGCGCTGTTCGCGGTGATGCTGGTCGCGATTTTCGGCCTGTTCCGCGCGGTGCCCAGCAGTTTCGTGCCGGATGAAGATCAGGGCTATGTGTTCGGCGTGGGCATGCTGCCCGACGGCGCCAGCCTGGATCGGACCGAGGCGGTGGGCGAACAAATGAGCGGCATCTTCCGCGCCAATCCGGCGGTCGGCAGCGTGGTCGCGATCAACGGCTACAGCCTGCTGGATTCGCAGATGAAGACCACCGACACCACCCTGTTCGT
>JAGTSD010000463.1 GCA_018262135.1 Pseudomonadota bacterium
AACTGCTTTTCCATCCACGGCAGTTCCTTGGAAAACGCGGTCGTCTGGCGGGCCAACCGCCGGTTGTGCTCGCGCCAGGCCAGGTTATCCCGTTCCACAAAGCTCGTGTTGATCGTCGTGCTGGTGGCGGATGCTGCCCATCGAGCCTGAAGCGCGTCCGCGCTTCCCCAGACCCTCTTACGGGTCACCTCGACCACCCGTCCTTTTTCACGCCGCTTAACCACTTGAGCATACAGCAAATTCGGCGGGAGGCGGCACCGGGGGGCGGGATACCGTCCCCGCTTCCCCTGGCGCTCGGGCTGATACCATTTCCCATTTTACCCCGTGTTCCGCATCCCCGCCGCTAGCGCGTTGATGGAGCGCAGCAGCGGTCGCAGCCACGTTTCAGCCTCCGGCGAATCCGCGCCGTGGTCGCGCGCCGCCTGGCGGTAGCGCGGGAGCAGGGTGACCTGAATGTGGTTGAGCGGGTCCAGATATGGATTGCGCCGTTCCAGCGATTTCGCCAGCGTCGAGTTCTCTTCCAGCAGCGTAGCGGCTTGCGCCACGGCCAGAATCTCCCGGCAGGTTCGCTCGTATTCGGCGCGGAACCGCTCGTAGATGCTGGTCTCGGTATCGGCGGTTTCGCACAACCGCGCGTATTCGCGGGCGATGCCGACCTCCACCTTGCTCAGCGACATCTGGCTGTTGTCGAGCAGGGTGCGCAGAAACGGCCAGTCCCGGTATAGCCGTTGCAGCACGGCCAGCCGTTCGGGATCGTCGCCGCGCCAGGCGGCCAACGCCGTGCCGATGCCGAACCAGCCGGGCAGGGTGTGCCGCGACAGGCCCCAGCCGAACATCCACGGAATCGCTCGCACCGAGTATTTGGAACGGTCGCCCTGGGCGCGGTGCGAGGGCCGCGAGCCGAGATTGAGCCGGCCGATCTCGGTGACCGGCGTGGCTTCGTAAAAGTAATCCATGAAGCCCGGCGTCCGCTCGGTCAGCTCGCGGTAAACCGCTTCGCCGTGGCGGGCCAGTTCGGCCATAACCGCCGCCGCTTCCGGCGGGTCGGCGGGAACGGCCTGGATCAGATGCCGGCTGGCCTTGATCAGGCCGGTCACGCCCAGCGTCAGTTCGTAAACAGCGGTTTCCAGGTTCTGGTACTTGAACGACAGCACTTCGCCCTGCTCGGTGATCTTGATCTGACCGCGCACCGTGCCCGGCGGCTGGGCCAGGATGGCGTCGTGGACCGGGCCGCCGCCGCGCCCCACCGTGCCGCCGCGCCCGTGAAACAGCCGGCAGCCGAAGCCGCGCGCCGCCGCCAGCGCCACCGCCCGCTGCTGCGCCTGGTACAGGCCCCAGTTGGAGGCCAGGATGCCGCCGTCCTTGCAGGAGTCCGAGTAGCCCACCATCACGTCCTGCACGCCGCCCGTCGCCGTCAGCAGTTCGCGGTAGGTCGGCTGGTCCAGCAGCCGGGTCAGCAGGATTTCAATCCGGTTCAGGTCGGCGATGGTCTCGAACAGGGGCGCGACGCGCAGTTCGCTATGCCAGCTCCCGTCGGCGCGGCGGCCGGCCAGCCCGGCGAAGCTGGCCAGGAACAGCACCTCCAGCACGTGACTGGCTTCATGGGTCATCGAGATCACGTAGCTGTCGAAGGCGCGCGGACTGATCTCTTCGCGCATCCGCGCCATGACCCACGTAGCTGTCGAAGGCGCGCGGACTGATCTCTTCGCGCATCCGCGCCATGACCTGAAAGACCTCCAGGGTCTCGCGGGTGGCGGGGCCGAACGAATCGCAGTACAGCAACGGCGTGCCCGGCCTGGCCAGCAGGTCGCCGAGCACGGCCAGCCGCTCTTCTTCCGACAGCGCGGCGTAGTCCGGCAGGTTGGGCGCCATGGCGAAGATTTCCGTGACTGCCGCCGTGTGCCGGGCCGATTCCTGGCGCACGTCGAGCGCGGCCAGATGGAAGCCGAAAGTCTCCGCCAGCCGGATCAGATCGGTCAGTTCGCCGTCGGCGACGGCGCGGTCGCCGTGCGCGACCAGGGAATCGCGGATCAGGTACAGATCGTCGAGAAACGCCTGTTCGGACGCATAACCCCAGAACGGAACCGGCGCCGCCTCCGGATGGCCGTCGGCGCGCGCCCGCGTCTGGTCGTAGTTGTGTTGCAGGCGGTGGTACATCAGAAACAGCTTGCGCCGATACGGCTCCTGGGCGTATTGCCGGGGCGCAGCGGCGAACAACGCGCTCATCTGCCGGGCGTCCGCGTCCAGGCTGGCGGAAAACACCGGCGACGGCGTGACCAGCGAACTGGAATAGGTGAGATGCCGGTTCAGTTCCTCGACCCGCCGCAGGTATTCGCGCAGGACTTCCTGGGCGTGCAGGCGCACCGCCAGCGCGGTAGTTTCCGGGGTCACGAACGGATTGCCGTCGCGGTCGCCGCCGATCCACGAGCCGAACCGCAGTAGCCGGGGAATGCGGATCGCTTTCTTGCCGCCCTCGTCGCCATAGACCGCGTTCAGCGCCCGCTCCAGGTTGCGGTAGAGCATCGGCAGCGCCTGGAAGATGGATTCGCGGAAGTAGTACAGGCCGTTCTTGATCTCGTCGCGCACCTGTGGCTTGAAGCTGCGCACCTCGTCGGTTTTCCACAGGATTTGAATTTGGCTGCGCAAGGCTTCGACCATCTCGGCCCGCTGATAGGCATTCAGCGCGGGGGCGTCGAGCTGGCCGTTGGTCACAAACACCCGCCGTTGCGCGCCCAGCAGCACCCGGCGTTTGGCCTCGGTGGGATGGGCGGTGAACACCGGCATGAAGCAGAGCTGATCCAGCAGGGTTTGCAACTGGCCGGCGCTGACCCCGGCGGCGCGCAGCGTGCGCAGGGTCTCGTCGAAGGAACCCCGCCACAGCGGTTTGCCGCTCTGGACCTGCTGGCGGCGCAATTGGTGCTGAAAGTTTTCCTCGGCGATGTTGGCCAGCGTGAAATAGGCGCTGAAGGCGCGAACGACATGGTTGAGCATGTCCGGGTTTAACGCGGCGATGAGGCGCATCAACTGTTCGCGGTCATCCGGCGCGGCTTCGGGCTGACGGCGCAGCTCGATGAAGCCCTGGCGCAGGGTTTCCACGGCCTCAAGGACCGCGCGGCCTTCCTGGTCGCGCAGGGTATCGCCCAGCAGTTGGCCCAGCAGCTTGACGCGGTCGCGCAGCGGTTGGTCGGATGGGGTCGGCATGTGTGAACTCCGTCGGGTCGAGTCGAGTCAGGATCAAGAGCTTTGCTAGTAGTTGACCATGGCTGACGCTTTTGTTTCACGCTGCGCGATCCTGGTGAAATTGCCGCCCAATCGAGGATGCCAGCCCGAATGCGGCCCATCTTCGCGCGCCTGTGAAATGGCCGATCAT
>JAGTSD010000159.1 GCA_018262135.1 Pseudomonadota bacterium
GGCCAGGGCCACACCGGGGGTGATAAAGTAAATGCGTGCGGTGCTGCGCTCGAATGCACTTCAGGTGGGCGGTAAGATAAAAAAGATTCTTGCAGGATGTTGGTAATTTTGCCAACATTTGACATGGCACGGAACACAAGGCCCATTTCATGGATCAAGGCAGCCCGTAAGGACTTCGATACGTTCCCCGAAAGCGCGCAGCTTGAGATCGAACGAGCGTTGACCGTCGCCGCTGAAGGCGGCAAAGCCGACATTGCCAAACCCATGAAAGGGCTGGGATCGGGCGTGTTCGAGATCGCCCTTGCTTACCGGGGAAACGCTTACCGGACCGTCTACGCCCTCCAGCTCGACGCGGACCTCTGGGTGATCCACGCTTTTCAGAAGAAATCCAAAACAGGCCGGGAGACATCGCAGAGCGAAAACGACCTGATCCGTGAACGGATCAAACGCCTGAAGGAGGCATTGCAATGACCGAGGAACTGGAGCTGATCCGGGGCAGCGGGAACGTCTTCCGCGACGTGGGCCACCCGAACGCCGATGTCGAACAACTAAAGGCTATTCTCGCCGCCGAGATCATCAAGATTTTGAACGGGGAGAACCTCACTACGCGGCAGGCCGAAGCTCGAACGAGAATTCCCCACAGCGAGTTTTCCCGCATCCGGAACGTCAAGCTCGACCGGTTTACCGTGGATCACCTCACGGTGATCCTCAACCGGCTCAACCAGCGCGTTGACTTCGAGGTTCGCATCAGGCCATTGCCCGAACAAGGGGGGTACGCGCTGGGCGGGTAGTCAGCCGCCACCACCACCCAGATCCGGGATCGGGACACACCGAAGGTGTCGTGTGGATTGACCCATCAGGCGGCCCGCTGCCAGGGCTGACCGCTGCGTTTGCCATTCTCGCGACTTGCGGCAACCTTGATTTTGCTGCGCGCTTGCGCCCCCTGCTTGACCATTTCGGCGTTCACGTCCTCGCTGCCCACGTACACCCGGCCCACGGTACGGCCGTAGCGGCCGCTACCCGACCAGTTATCGGTTTTTTGATAAAACTGATGTTCAACCAAGGCGTGGGAGTACACTGCTGGTGGAAACCGGCAGTCACCGCTCCGGTCACCCCAGCCGGGAACGCATGGCGAAACCCAGGCCACGAATCCAACTCAAACAACCCACATTCCTGGATCAATCACCACATGAACGAACCCGCCTTTCAGGACTACTATCCCGACGAACTCAGCCATTGCTACGGCTGCGGCCGGCTCAACGAACAGGGCCTGCAACTCAAAAGCCGGTGGGATGGCGAGGAAACGGTCGCCGTGTTTCACCCCCGCGCCTACCACATCGCCATTCCCGGCTACGTGTACGGCGGCCTGCTCGCCTCGCTGATTGATTGCCACGGCACCGGCACGGCATCCGCCGCCGCCTATCGCGAAGCTGGCCGGCCGATGGGCAGCGAGCCGCCCTTCCGCTTCGTGACCGCTTCGCTGCAAGTGGACTACCTGCGGCCGACCCCGATGGGCGTGCCACTCGAAATCCGTGGGCGGGTCCAGGAAGTCAAGGGCCGCAAGGTGGTGGTGAGCGCCACGGTGACGGCGAATGGCGTCGTGTGCGCGCGCGGTCAGGTGGTGGCGGTCCAGATGCCGGAAAACATGATCCCCAGGGATGCGGGATGAAAAAGTCTGGTGACTGGTGGCTAGTAGCTAGTAGTAGGGTGGATAAGCGCAGCGCAATCCACCTTTCGCGACAATCTACTGATGGTGGATTTCGCTTCGCTCATCCACCCTACAATTCATCAATTTAGCCTGTTTAAAACACTAGCGGTCCACCGATAAAGTCAGGAGCGGATGAAATCGAAAAGGATCGTCTGGATCCTCATCGCCCTAATCGCGCTGGCCGGTGGCGGCTGGGCGGCTTGGTGGTGGTTCGGGCCGATCACGGTCGAAACCGCGCGCCCGACCCGGGGGCCGGCGGTGCGGGCGGTTTATGCCGCCGGCACGGTGGAACCGACCGTGATGTTGCCCATCGCCCCACGCACCGCTGGCCGGTTGATGGAACTCAACGCCGACGAAGGCGCTCAGGTCCGCGAAGGCCAGGCGCTGGCCCGGCTGGAGGACGCCGATTTGAAAAAATCGGTGGACGAACTGGAAGCCCGGGCGCTGTTTGCCAAGTCGCAACTCGACCGTGCCCAAACCCTGCTCGACCGGGGTCTGGGCACGGCGCTGGAACGGGACCGGGCGCGGTCCGAATCCCGGGCGGCGGACGCAGCGGCGGCGCGCGCCCGGGCGCTGCGCGGCTTCATGACCCTGACCGCGCCGGCCGACGGTCAGATCCTGCAACGCGACGGCGAGATCGGTCAGGTCATCCCCGCCAACCAGCCGATCTTCTACTTCGCCCGCCGCGCGCCGCTGCGCATCGAGGCCGAGGTGGACGAGGAAGACATCCTGCTGGTGCAACCCGGCCAGCGCGTGCTGATTCGCGCCCCCGCGCTGCCGGAGCGGGTGCTCGATGGCCAAGTCGCCGAGATCACCCCGAAGGGCAATCCGGTCACTCGCGGCTATCGGGTGTATATTGACTTCCTGGGCGAGATACCGCTGCGGATCGGCATGACTGCCGAGACGAACATCGTCGTCGAACAGCGCGATCACGCCTTGCTGGTCCCTGCGACCGCCGTGCGTGAGGGCCAGGTCTGGATCGTGCGCGACGGCCGCCTGCATCGCCAGCCGGTGCGAACGGGCTTCAGCAGCGAAACCCGAACCGAAATCCTCTCCGGTCTCAGCGACAACGACAGCCTGGTCGTCAGCCCCACCACCGGCTTGACCGAGGGACGACAGGCGCGCACTGCGCCTTGATGGATAATCCCCTGTGAATCGGATGAATGCCCCTCGCTCCCTCCGAATGGGATATTACCCGCCGGACATTTTTCTGGGTAACCATCGGCTAAGCTTGAGAATAACCTGCTCTTGATTAAAGAAAAAATGGACCGTGCCAGGTGGACATTCTGCCGGACATCGAAAGCGCCCTGACCGATCTTCCCGAATGGGAGACGCGGGTTGAAACCCGCCGCTTTGGGCCTGTTACCTTTCGCCTCGGGTTGGAAGGGACGACGCTGGCCGCGCTGTATCAGCGGGTACTCGACGCCCACGAACGCTTCAGTCGCTCGCCCCTGTCCCAGGTCGCCAATCAGTTGGAGCGGGAAGTGGTGGTCAGCAGTATCTTCGGCACTAACTCCATCGAGGGCGGCACGTTGAGCGAGGAAGAAACCCGGCTGGCTCTGGAACTGGACCCTGCCCACGTCGAGAGTGACGAGTCCCGCCGCGCGGTCAATCTCAAAGCAGCCTACGATCTGGCCCAGTCTGCGGCGGCAACGCCGGGTTGGGGCCTGAACGTCCGGTTTATTCAGGACCTTCATGCCGCCATTACCCGGCGCTTGTCGCACCGTTACAACCAGCCTGGCCAGTTTCGCAACAATCCAAAAGAGATCGTGACGTATGTGGGCGACGCCGAACACGGGGGCCGTTACAAGCCGCCGCAGCACGGCCACGACATCGCCACGCTCGTCCAGGCACTGGTGGACTGGCACGCCGGGCTGGAGAGTCGGGGCGTTCCGGCGCTGATCCGGGCGCCGCTGGTTCATTACTACTATGAACTGATCCATCCGTTCTGGGATGGGAATGGGCGGGTGGGCCGCGTTCTGGAGGCCACGCTATTACAGGCCGCTGGATTTCGCTACGCGCCGTTCGCGCTGGCGCGCTACTACCTCGATCACATTGATGAGTATTTCACCCTGTTCAACCGCTGTCGCAAAGCGGCGGCGAAAGGCGAGGCCTATCCCCATACCGCTTTCGTCCAGTTTCATCTGGAAGGGATGCGGATCAGCATCAACCGGTTGCACGACCGGGTCAATCAGATCGTCGGGATACTTTTATTCGAGTCCCAGGTTCGGCGGCTGTATGAGGAGAAAAGGCTTAATGCCCGACAATACACGCTGCTCGGTCAACTGCTGGCAGCGAGCCGGCCCGTGCCGCTGGCGGAGATGCGGCGGGCGCCCTGGTATCAAAGCCTGTATCTGCACCTGACCGACAAAACCCGTCAGCGCGATTTGCGCCGGTTGCGCGAATTGGCGCTGGTGATCGTGGACGGGCGGGACCGAATGTGGCCGGGTTGCGCGGCGGTTGAAGACATGCCTGAATCATCTGAACGATGAAGGGCAACGATCCACCATGTCGGTTCAATTCACCATCGCCGTCACCCATCTGGTCAGCCGCAAGCGGCCCACCCTGGTCTCGCTGGTCGGCATCGCCCTCGGCGTGGCGTTCTTCCTCGCGGTGTCGTCGCTGATGCGTGGCTCCGAGCGGGATTTCATCAAGCGGCTGGTGGACAACAGCCCACACCTCACCGTCTACGACGAATACCGCAATCCCCAGCCGCAGCCGGCGACCCTGCGCTGGCCCGCTGGCGCGGTCGAACTGCGGCGGGTCAAACCGCTGCGCGAGGTGCGCGGGATTCGCGGCCATGCCCAAAAGCTGACCTTCATCGAATCCCTGCCCAGCCTGCGCGCGGCCCCGGTGCTGGTCGGGTCGGTGGTGCTGACCTTCGCCGGACGCAGCGAGGGGGTCACGCTCACCGGCGTCGTACCGGCGAAAATGAAGGGCGTCTCGACCATCGAGGACAAGATGATGCAAGGCTCGCTGGACGCCCTCGCCGCCAATCCCAACGGTCTGATCATCGGCGAGGGGCTGGCCAAAAAGTTCGGCGCGAGCATGGGCAGCGTGATTAACACCGCTTCGTCGGCGGGCGAAGCGCGCACCCTGAAGGTGGTCGGCATCTTTCGCACCGGCAACGCCAACTACGACGAGGCCCAGACCTTCGCCCTGCTGAAGCGGGTACAGGGGCTGCTGGACCGCCCCGACCGGGTCAATCGCTTCATCCTCCAGTTCGACGATCCCTACGCCGCCCGCGAGATCGCCAGCCTGATCGAGGCACGGATCGGCTACAAGGCGGTGTCCTGGCAGGAAGCCTCGGAAGATCTGATGAGCGTGCTGCTGGTGCGCAACCTGATCATGTACAGCGTGGTGTCGGCG
>JAGTSD010000160.1 GCA_018262135.1 Pseudomonadota bacterium
CTCCAGAATGTAGGCGTCTTCCCACAGGTGCAGCCCGGTCTGATACACGCATTCGAACGCCACGCCGGGCCCGTTCATCTCGCTCAGGCCGTAGGAGTTGTAGGCCTGGATGCCAAACAGCTCCTCGATCTTGCGGCGGGTCTCCTCCGAATGTGGCTCAGCGCCGATGAACGCCTTGCGCAGCTTCAACTGATCCACGGTCACGCCCTCGCCGGCCAGCACCGAATGCAGATGCAACAGGTAGCTGGGCGTGGCATGAACCACGGTGGTCTGAAAATTCTTCATCAACTGAATCTGGCGGGCGGTATTGCCGGAACTGGCCGGAATCACCAGCATCCCCACCCGCTCTGCACCGTAATGCAAACCCAGCCCGCCGGTGAACATCCCGTAACTGGTCATGTTTTGGAACACGTCGCGGGCGGTGGCACCGGCGGCGACGATGCAGCGGGCCATCAACTCGGTCCAGTGGTCGAGATCGCGCCGGGTGTGATAGATCACCGTCGGCATCCCGGTGGTGCCGCTGGACGTGTGCAGGCGCACCGCTTGCTCGGGATCAACTGCCAGCAGCCCATCCGGGTAGGCCGCACGCAGATCATTCTTGGTGGTATAGGGGAGATTGCGCAAATCGCGCAGGCTGCTCAGGTCTTCCGGGTGGGTCAGCCCCACCTCAGCCAGCCGCCGCCGATAAAACGGCGTTTTCAATGCCCAGGCCACCGTCTTGCGCAGGTTGGCGAACTGCAAGCGCTCCAGTGCCTCCCGCTCCATGAATTCAACCGCCGGGTTCCAAACCGGTACGCTCATGCCTCTAGCCTTTTTGCCTTGAATATTCATATTAGGATGAAATGGTAACATGCCCGCCCTGCCTTGCCTCTATCGTGGTCCTGGAGTCTGCATGTCGCGCCTGATCCTGCTGCTCGCCCTGCTTCTGGGGCTGCCCGTCAGCGCCTGTACCGCCCGCGAGTTCGCGGCGACCCCGATTTCGCTGGCCGATCAGGTCGGCCCCGGCGATACCTACGCCGGTATCCGGTTGCTCGGCGCACTGCGGCTGGCCAGCGCCGAGATTGATGGCTTGCGACTGTGCGGCCTGTCCGGGCTGGCCTGGGATGCGGATGCTGGCCTGCTGTACGCCATTTCCGACGAGGGCCGCCTGTTTCACCTGCGGCCGGAATTCGACGACCACGGCTATCTGAGCGGGATGCGCCCGGTAGCGGCCTACCCGTTGCGCGATGTCGCTGGCACCCCGCTGCGTGCGCCTTTTGATGATTCCGAAGGTCTGGCGATTCGCAACGGTGACAACGGCATACCCGGTGACGCCGAGCTGCTGGTCTCCTTCGAAGTGAAACCGCGCGTGGTTCGCTACAGCCCCAAGGGCGAATGGCAGGGCGAGGAAACCCTGCCGGCGCTGCTGCGCGACATTCGCAACTACCGCGACTCCAATCTGGCGCTTGAATCAGTCGCTCTCGACCCGCGCCGGGGCGTGCTGGTCAGCGCCGAAATGCCACTGCGCAACGATCCCCCTGGTCGGGTGCGTATTTTCACCCACCATGGCTCATTCTGGAACTATCCACTCGGCCAGGCTCCCGGTAGCGCGCTGGTTGACACGGTCATGCTACCGGATGGCGGTTTGCTCGCGCTGGAACGTGCCTTCGTGGCTCCCTTGCGGCCCCTGGTCATCAGCCTGCGCCGTACCGAACCGCTCCCCGCGCCGGGAACGGACCAGCAGACGCTGCTGAAGGTCGCGGATGTGGCGGTGTTCGACAGCAGCCAGGGGTGGCTGCTGGACAATTTCGAGGGGCTGACCCGCTATCGCGGCGACCGGTTTTTCATGGTTAGCGATGACAACTGTAATGCTTGGCAGACTACCCTGGTAGGATATTTTGAACTGAAATCTGCCACGGCAGCGCCTGGTTCCCCCTGAGTGCGGCGCCTGTCGAAACCCGCTGATCCAGCGCTTCCCTTCGGCTGGAAAGCCGCAGCAAACTGCCGATACCGCGCCATGCTGCAATGTCGGAAGCGGTTGACAAGGATTGGGGTAGCGATCAATATGCCATGCCCAAATTTACTAAAATTTCCGTGCGGCTTGGCCTTACCACGCGCTGGGATACCGTAACCTCCGCATCCCCGAATCTACGGGCTGCGCTGGGAGGGTCGAAGCGCATCACGCCAAGACACGCAAGACGATAATAAGCATTTGCCATAACCAAACAGGCTATCCGAGAGGTCAACTCGATGGAAGATGTGGTCATCGTCGCCGCCGCCAGGACCGCGATCGGCAACTTCATGGGCTCCCTGGCAACGATTCCGGCCAACGTTTTGGGCGCCAAGGTCATCCAAAGCTTGTTGCAGGCATCCGGGGTCAAGCCCGAACAGATTGACGAAGTGATCCTGGGCCAGGTTCTGACCGCTGGCACGGGCCAGAATCCCGCCCGCACGGCTGCCCTGAACGCCGGCTTGCCGATCGAGGTCCCCTGCCTGAATATCAACAAGGTGTGCGGCAGCGGTTTGAAAGCGGTGCATCTGGCCTGTCAGTCCATCCGCGACGGCGACAACCGCATCGTGATCGCCGGCGGCCAGGAAAGCATGAGCCTGTCCCCGCATCTGCTGCTGGGTTCGCGGCGCGGCACCACCATGGGCGACGCTCGGCTGGTGGATTCGATGCTGAGCGAAGGCCTGCAATGCGCCATCAACCATTACCACATGGGCATCACTGCCGAGAACATCGCCGCCCAGTGGACCATTTCCCGCGAGGAACAGGACGCCTTCGCCGCTGACTCGCAGGCCAAGGCCGCCGCCGCGATCCAGGCCGGCAAGTTCAAGGATGAAATCGTTCCCATCGAAATCCCGCAGCGCAAGGGTGATCCGCTGGTGTTCGCCACCGATGAATTCCCTCGAGCGGGCACCACCGCCGCCGCGCTGGCCAAGCTGAAGCCGGCATTCAAGAAAGACGGCACGGTCACCGCCGGCAACGCCTCCGGCATCAACGATGGCGCCGCCGCCGTGCTGGTGATGGCCGCCAGCGTGGCCCGCGAACTCGGCCTGAAACCGTTGGCCCGCATCGCCGCTTACGCCAAGGCTGGGGTGGACCCGAAAATCATGGGCACCGGCCCGATTCCCGCCTCTCGCGCCTGCCTGAAGAAGGCCGGCTGGACTGTGGATCAGCTCGACCTGGTCGAAGCCAACGAAGCCTTCGCTGCCCAGGCGATCTCGGTCAACCGGGAAATGGGCTGGGATACCCGCAAGGTCAACGTCAACGGCGGCGCCATCGCGCTGGGTCACCCGGTTGGCGCCTCCGGTTGCCGCATCCTGGTCAGCCTGCTGCATGAGATGGTCCGCCGCGACGCCAGGAAAGGTCTGGCGACCCTGTGCATCGGCGGTGGTCAGGGCGTCGCTCTCGCCGTCGAGCGCGACTAAACACCACCGACTACGGCATTCATACTCACAACCAACGCTGAGGAAAGATCGAGCATGTCCAAGGTTGCAGTGGTCACCGGTGGTATCGGCGGCTTGGGCACGGCCACGTGCAAGGCGCTGATCGAGCAGGGCCGTCGCGTCGTCGCGGTGGACTACAATGGCCTCAGCCAGGAGGTCGTGGACAAGTGGAAGGCCGCCCGCAAGGCAGAGGGCTTCGACATCCCGGTCTATCTGGCCGACGTGACCCGCTTTGAATCCTGCGCCGAAGTCTGTAAGAAGATCGAAGCCGAAGTTGGTCCGATCGAAATCCTGGTCAACAACGCCGGCATCACCCGCGACGCTCTGTTTCACAAGATGACGCCCGAGCAGTGGGATGCGGTCATCAAGACCAACCTGTACAGCCTCTTCAACATGACCAGGCAGGTCTACGAAGGGATGATCGGGCGAGGCTGGGGCCGTATCGTCAACATCGCGTCGGTGAACGGTCTCAGGGGCCAGGCTGGCCAGACCAATTATTCCGCCACCAAGGCCGCGGTTTACGGCTTCTGCAAGGCGCTGGCGCAGGAATGCGTCAAGAAGGGCGTGACGGTCAACTCCATTTCGCCGGGCTACATCGGCACCGAGATGGTGCGGGCTATTCGCGAGGACGTGCTGCAGAAGGTTATCGCCACCATTCCGGCGGCCCGCCTGGGCGAGCCCTCCGAAATCGCGCGCACCGTTGCCTTCCTGGCCGCCGACGAAGCCGGCTACATCACGGGTGAGGACATCACCGTCAACGGCGGTCTTTACTACCACTAAGTCTCAAGCCGCGCGGCGTATGTCCCCACGGGCGACGCCGCGTCGCTTTTTCAACTGCTTGCCATGAGCGAACCGCGCGTCATCAAGAAATACCCGAATCGCCGGCTGTACGATACAGCTATCAGCAGCTACATCACCCTCGAGGATGTCAAGCAACTGGTGCTGGAACGCGCCGAATTCCACGTCATTGATGCCCGGACCAACACGGACATCACGCGCGGAATCCTGCTGCAAATCATCAGCGAGCAGGAAGAACAGGGCAGCCCGATCTTCACCACCGACGTACTGGCGCACATCATCCGGTTCTACGGCGATACGTTGCAGGGCATGATGGGCAACTATCTGGAAAAGAGCCTGCAAGCGTTCGTGGACCAGCAGCACCTGTTTCGGGAACAGATGCGCAGCTTCATGGGCATGGGCAAGAACCCGCTGGCGATGATGACCGAACTGGTCGAGCACAACCTGTCGCTGTGGAAGAGCGTCAACGAGCGGTTGCAAAAGCCCTACTTCCCACTGGTGGGCGGCGAAGCGGCTCCAGCGCCGCAATCCCCCGCCCAGACGAGCGACCCTCCTCCCGCCGCGACCGAGCCGGACAAAGCGGAAAAGGAACGGAAAGACCGGAAGGACCGGGAAACATAATCCGGGTCTGACCGCCCGCTGTTTCCTTAGCGATTTCCTGTCCACGGAACACACGGAAAACACGGAAAACACGGAAAAAATCATCTTCGGGCAGGGTCAATCAGCACAGGGTCATCCACGATTTTGCCGAAATTATCGGCCACAAGCCTGTCATCGCGGAGTTGATGGAACGCCCGGTGTCCCGTCTTCAAGATAACAAGAGCTTTCCTGATTTTCCGTGTCTTCCGTG
>JAGTSD010000161.1 GCA_018262135.1 Pseudomonadota bacterium
GTGCCCTTGGCGTCGGGCGGCGCCATCTTGGCGATCAGCGAGGGCAGGATGGCTTCCAGCAGGTTGAAGGCAGTAAAGAAGATCAGGAGCAGCACGGCGGTTTCCAGCACGGTATCGTGCAAGGCCAGCAGCCCGAATTCGGCCAGGACCAGCGTCAGGATCGCGCCCAGGAACACCGGCTTCAGCCGCTGGTATTTCTCGGCGATGATGACGAACGGGATCATCGCCGCCATCGAGATGACCAGCGCCGGCAGGTAGACTTCCCAATGCTGCTCGCTCGGCAGGCCAGCGTCGCGCAGCGCCAGCGGCACGGCGACGAAGGTGGCGGTCAGCAGCAGGTGCAGGGTGAAGATGCCGACGTTCAGCCGCAGCAACTGCCCGTCGAACAGGACCCGCCCGAACTGCGAAGCGACCGGTTCGGCATCGCGATGCACCCGGCTCTCCATGGGGTCGGGCACCCGAAACCGCACTACGGCGATGCTGAGCAGGGCCAGCAGTCCGGTCAGCCAGAAGATGCCCGGCACCCCGACCCAGCCGTTCAGCACTGGCCCCAGGATCATCGAGACCGCGAAAGAGACACCGATGGTCACGCCGATCACCGCCATGACCTTGAGCCGATGATCCTCGCGGGTCAGATCCGCCGCCAGCGCCATCACCGCCGCCGACACCGCGCCACCGCCCTGCAGTGCGCGACCGAGAATGACGCCCCAGATCGAATCGGCCAGCGCCGCGACCCCGCTGCCCAGGGCGAAGATCACCAGGCCGAGGTAGATCATCCGCTTGCGGCCGTACCGGTCGGACAGGAAGCCGAAGGGAATCTGCAGAAGGGCCTGGCTGAAGCCGTAGATGCCGATGGCCAGCCCCGCCAGTGCCGGGGTATTACCCCGCAACTGTTCGGCGTACAGCGCGAACACCGGCAGGATCATGAACAGACCCAGCATTCGCAGCGAAAACACCCCCGCCAGCCAGAACGCTGCCCGGCGCTCGTCTGCGGTCATCCCCTCACGCACGAAATCAGCCGCCTTCATCCCCTCCAAACCTCCGCCTGCCTTCAAATCAAGGCCGCCAATAGTACTCTCCTCGACCTTCGCCCGCATGGCTCGCGGTGGTTCGCGTGTATTTGAAAGTCATTCCTGTTTTTTGACTATGCTTCATGGAAGGCGTGACGGAACCAACCTTGACGATTCGCATCATTATGGCGACTTACCGCCACGCAACGACCGATTTTTCCGCGATCAGGAGGCAACATGAGCATGAACCAGACGTTTGACAGCAATGCCGCCATCGGCGTGTTGAACCGGATTCTCGAACTGGAGCTGGCGGGGGTGGTGCGCTACACCCACTACGCACTGATGGTGTATGGCTACAACCGCATCCCCATCGTCGGCTGGTTCAATGCCCAGGCCGATGAAAGTCTGCTGCACGCCCGCCAGGCCGGTGAGTTGATCACCAGTCTCGGCGGCCAGCCGTCGCTCGGTATCGGCTCGCTGCTGAAAACCCACCAGTACGACATCGGCGAGATTCTGCGTGAATCTCTGGCGCACGAACAGGAAGCGCTCACGGCGTATTACGACTTGCTGGATTGCGTGCGGGATCAGGACGTGCGCCTGGAGGAGTACGCCCGAACCCAGATCGCCACGGAACAAACTCACCTGGATGAAGTGAACAAGATGCTGCGGATACCAGGCCGGTCCCCGTCGGCTTAGAAACGGTATAAAACTCCCCTCTCCCCGTGGGAGAGGGGTTGGGGGTGAGGGCGGTTTTTCAATGGGTTAAATGACCTAACCGTTCCACACCCCCCCACAAATCAAGCCAGGCTTCGCCGGTTGGGAAAGATCCGCTGGCGCTTAGGCGATTTCCAAAAAAGATCATACCTGTAGGTCGGGCTTCAGCCTGACTTTTAAGCCAATTATATCAAAAAGTTAGGCTAAAGCCCAACCCACAGTCTGGTATAGTCTTTATTGGAATAAGTGAGTAGCATCCATCGCGACCGATGCGGTTCGCAAGCTCACCGCATCCTACGACTACTTACATTCTGTCTAGACGGGAACCTCGCTCAACGCAATACCCAGGGCATCAGCGACGCCCTTGCCATAGGCGGGATCGGCCTTCAGGCAGTGGCCGATATGGCGGATCTGAATCTCGCGCGGCGCTTCACCGATGGAACGCGCCGTGTTCTCGAACAAGGCCTGTTGCTGGGCAGGTGTCATCAGGCGGAACAGCGCGCCGGGCTGCGAAAAATAGTCGGCATCATCTTCCCGGAAGTTCCAGTGATCGGCGTCGCCGGACAGCTTGAGCGGCGGCTCGGCGAACTCCGGCTGCTCCCGCCACTCACCGTAACTGTTCGGCTCGTAGCCCAGCCTGCCGCCATGGTTGCCATCCACCCGCATCAGACCGTCGCGGTGGTAGCTGTGGACCGGGCAGCGCGGCGCGTTGACCGGAATGAGGTGATGATTCACCCCCAAACGGTAGCGCTGGGCATCGCCATAGGAAAACAGCCGTCCTTGCAACATCTTGTCGGGCGAGAAACCGATGCCGGGCACGATGTTGGCCGGATTGAAGGCCGATTGCTCCACTTCCGCGAAGAAGTTCTCCGGGTTGCGGTTCAGCTCCATCACGCCGACCTCGATCAGCGGATAGTCCTTATGCGGCCAGATCTTGGTGAGATCGAACGGATGGTAGGGCACTTTGGCAGCGTCGGCTTCCGGCATGATCTGCACCTTGAGCGTCCACTTCGGGAAGTCGCCCCGTTCGATGCTCTCGTAGAGGTCGCGCTGATGGCTCTCGCGGTCCTTGCCGATGATCGCCTCGGCTTCGGCGTCGGTCAGGTTCCGGATGCCCTGCTGGGACTTGAAGTGGAACTTGACCCAGTAGCGCTCGTTTTTCGCATTGATGAAGCTGAAAGTGTGGCTGCCGAAGCCGTGCATGTGGCGATACGTCGCCGGAATGCCACGGTCGCTCATGACGATGGTGATCTGGTGCAGCGCCTCGGGCAGTGAGGTCCAGAAATCCCAGTTGTTCTTCGCGCTGCGCAGGTTGGTGCGTGGATCGCGCTTGACCGCGTGGTTGAGGTCGGGGAACTTGAGTGGATCGCGCAGGAAGAACACCGGCGTGTTGTTGCCGACCAGGTCCCAGTTGCCTTCCTCGGTGTAGAACTTGACCGCGAAGCCGCGAATGTCGCGCTCGGCGTCAGCCGCGCCGCGCTCGCCGGCCACGGTGGTGAACCGGGCGAACAGCTCGGTTTTCTTGCCGACCTCGGAGAAGATTTTCGCCCTCGTGTAGGCTGTGATGTCGTTGGTGACGGTGAACATGCCATAGGCGCCGGAGCCCTTGGCGTGCATGCGTCGTTCGGGGATGACCTCGCGGTCGAAGTGGGCGAGTTTTTCCAGGAACCAGACATCCTGCAACAGTTGCGGGCCGCGTGGCCCGGCGGTCATCACGTTCTGGTTGTCGGCAACCGGACACCCGGCGGTGGTGGTCAGTTTTTTCGGATCGCTCATGGCGTTCTCCTGCTCGGTTGGTGGATCGGGGTCTGCAGCTCATAGTATGGCCGGCGATGGAAGCGCCGGCAGGGAGGAGTGAGAGTCTTCGTTTTGGGCATGGTCGGACTCCTGCGGGTGGGACGGACGACGGTGCCCGCGCGATTTAGTATCCTGAAAAGTAGGGTTTATGAAAAATTGAATATAATAAAAGAACCAATAGCCATTACCTATTGAATCATGAGCCAGCGCATCGCTTCCAGGTTGAGGGTCAAAGCTTTTCGCCGGCGCGTGCTCCGGCCGACGGAGGGGGTATTTCTGTTCCATCCCCGGGGGCTGGAGCGCCTGGTCCGCCGCCATTTGGGCGATGGCCTGCCGGGCCTCTCGATTCCGTCGCTCGGTTATTACCTGATGCCGCGCGGTGCCTTTCTGCTCGGTCTGGAGGAGGAGAATCCCGACGCGCTGGCGGTGGTTGAAGGGCTCAATCTGCCCGACTGGGTGATTCTGCTACCCATGCCGTCGGCCCAGGAGTTGGCGACTGGCGAGCCGGGACGCTGGCTGCGCGACTACTGGGGCCGCCGGTTCGAGGCCGAGGTGGGGCGGGCCTGGCAGATCGCGCGCACCGACAATCAGGATCACGACGCCTTTGGCGCCCGGGGGCTGGCCCAGACCCTTGGCGAGCAGGCGTTTCGCGAGGCGCGAACCGTGCTCGAACAGGACCGGCGGGTGGCGCTGGGGCTGGACGACGAAACGCTGGGCCGGTATTTCATCGGTTTTGTCGTGTATCTGCGCTATTTCGTCCCCGGCGCCCGCGCCTACTTTTTTCCGGCCATCCGGGACTGGGACGAGCTGGATCGCTGGCTAAAGGACGGGGGGCTGGACCTGCCACCGCCCCGGCACGGCCGTCGCTGGCCGCAACTCCTGACCCGGAGTCGCCCCTCCGGCTTTGATGGCGTTCCCGATTACGAACCGGAACTGCCGCTGCGCCTGCCGTTCGGCCGTACCGATCCCGATCTGGCCGATGGCATGAATACGATCCTGCCGCTGACGATGAAACCCGTGCCAGCCTTCAACCGGGAAGCCGGCGCTGGGACGACTCCGGCCAGCGCATCGGCGGATGGCGACCGGATGGTCCGATGGATCGAAGCGCGCTGCCAGGAGGCGCTGCAGCAGGCTTCCGCCCTGACCCGGAAACCGAACTGGCTCGTGTCGGGTTGGCGCGCGCTGGTCGGACGGTTGACGCCGGTCATGGAATGGCTGGTCACGCTGCTGGAGCGCCCAGCGGTCGCGCATGGCCACGGCGCGTCGCCCGGATGGGTCCTCAGCGCACGCCTGCGCCTTTTCCGCCATGGGATTCATACGGCCTTCCGGGCCGAGATGGCGGGCCGCTATGGCGTGGCGCTCCACCATCTCGGCATGGCCCGGCGCCAGTATTGGCGAATGGCTCCCACCCCCCCGGCGGGGGAGAGTGGGGATGGGGAGGATGCCGTGACGCGGGCTCTGGCGGAACGCCAGCATGAAATCGTCGAGGCGCTGGCCCATACCCTCGCTGCCACCTGGAAGCTCGATGCCAGGTCCACCCGGATCCTGGAGTATTACCGATTGCAGCCATTCGTCTGGCTGTGGAGTGGTGGCCGGCAATCCTTGCGGCTGGGATTGCCGTTTCAGGGTCCGCTCAAGGCGCTGCGCGCTCTCAACGCCGCGAGAACCCGTCTCGATCAGTTGCCGTGGTCCGGGGCCGAGGTCGCCTATTTCAGCGCGCCGCTGCGGACTCTGGGCGATCTGATCGGCCAGCGGCTCCGCCAGCAACTCGGGCCGCGTCTGCGTAGCCTGCTGGACGCGGCCGGTTTCCGCCCCGGCGACCTTCGGCAGCGGGTGGCGCGGAACGTGCTCCAGGAAGAACTGTTCGCGATCATCCTGCGGCGCTGGCATCTGCGGTTCGCTGATCTGCGGGACGCCGTGGCCCGCAACGAGTTGCAGTTGCCGGATCCGGGCTGGCGCGAGCTGCTGCTGGGGGATCGCCTGGCGCGCTTCGATCGCCAGGCCCGCGCCGCCCTGCCGGGGGTTTATCGGCCGGGTGAGTTTTACCTGAAAGGCTTGCAGCAGTTGAGCGCTCCGCTGTTTGGCGCCTCCGCCGGACGGGCGATCACCCGTTTTCTGCTGTTCCCGTTTGGCGTGGCCTTCATCGCGCTGGAATCGTCGAGCTATCTGCTGAATCTGGTTCCGATGGCGCAGGGGCCGGTGCGGCTGGTCAATCCGGGGTCGGTACTGGGGGTCGGCGCGGGGCTGGCCTTCCTGCTTTATACCGGACCGGGACAGAGAGTTGCCGCTGCTGTTGGCCGGGGTTGTCGCTGGCTGTTCGCCGAATTCCTGTATCGGAACGTGGCGCGGTGGCTGCGCTGGGGACGGGCGGTCCGCTGGCTACGGTTTCCGCTGGGTCGGAAAATCTCCCGCTACCTGCTGGAACCGTTGCTGGTGGGTCTGGTCTTGGTGCTGCCGCTGCTGGGTGTCGCAAAAGGGTTTGGAATCGCCGCCGACGGGCTGCTGCCCGCCTTCCTGCTCGGGTTCGGCTTCATCCTGGGCAGCCTCCTGCGCAACAGCCCCATGGGACGCCGACTGCTGGATGGCATCATCACCCGGTTCGTCACCTTCTGGCGCCGGGTTCATCACACCCTGATCGTCGGCCTGGTCCGGTGGGTCATCGATCTGTTCGGCTGGTTGATGCACGGGATCGAACAAGGCCTCCATCGGGTGGATGAAGCGGTCAGCCATCACCACGACGAGGGACGGGGCGTGATGGCGGTCAAGGCTGTCACCGGCCCGGTCTGGCGGGCGATCAGCGATGGGATTCATTTCTACGCGGCCGTGCTGGTCGAACCGCAGATCAACCCGATCAAGCATTTCCCGGTGGTGATGGTGGCCGACAAATTCATGCTGCCATTTTTTCCCGCGCTGACGGCTGCGCTGCTGGCGCTGCTGGACCCCGTGCTACCCCGGTTCGTCAGCGTGCCACTTGCGACTGCGACCGTACTGCTCTCGCCCGGCCTGTTCGGGTTTCTGGCTTGGGAGTTGAATGAAAACTGGAAACTGTATCGCGCCAACCATCCCGACTCCGCCCAGCCTGCGCGCTTTGGACCCGAGGGTGAAACGCTGCGTGCCTTGCTGCAGCCCGGGTTTCATTCGGGCGCGCTGCCGAAGGCGTTCGCCGAACTCAGAGCGGTGATCGCCCTGGAAAACGAGCATCAGTGCAGCTATCCCCAGCGTCTGCGCGAGGCCGAGGCGCGGCTGAGCGAGATTCTGGAATCCCTGCGGACGTTCGCAACCCGCGAGCTGGGGTTCGCGCTCGCGGAACGATGGCGGGCCGCGGGTTACGAGCGGGCCGAAGCGGTGGTGGTGAAATTGGAAGCGGCCACGGCATCGCTCGACCTGGGGGTGGCGCTGTATCCCCAGGGCCGGCAAGGAGCGACAGGCGAGCCGGTTTGGCTCGATCTCCGCTTCGACCTGCAGACGGACGGGCTACAGGGCGAGATCGGCCTGGGAGGTTCGTTCGAAAGTCTCGGCGCCGAGGAGAGAACATGGCTGGAAGCCGAAGCGGAGTATTTTCTGGAGCGGGCTGGAGCCAAATCGATTAAGTGCCGTAGCGCCGTAGCGCCGTAGCGCCGTAGGATGCGGTGAGGTACGAACCGCATCGGTCGAGAAGCAGTACCGTTGATCGAATGTCCGCGCAATGACCGAATATCGAAGAGCGCACATCCCCGGCGCAACCTGGTTTTTCACCGTGAACCTGGCCGAACGTCACGGGAACCGGTTGCTGGTGTCTAACATCGATCTTTTGCGGCAGGTTTTCCGTCAGATCAAATCACGTCATCCATTCGCGATTGACGCGATGGTTGTTTTGCCCGAACACCTGCACTGTATCTGGACCCTGCCGGCCGGTGATTCCGACTACCAGACCCGATGGGCTCTGATCAAGGCGGGGTTCTCTCGTCAACCTACCCGCCGGGGAAAGAAGATCGCCAAGCCGTGTGCAGCGGGGCGAGCGGGGCATCTGGCAGCGTCGCTTTTGGGAGCATGTGATTCGCGACGAGCAAGATTTCACGCGGCGCGTCGATTACATTCACTGGAATCCCGTCAAGCATGGCTGGGTGAGGCGAGTCGGGGACTGGCCCCATTCGAGCTTCCACGCTTACGTGCGGCGTGGTCTCTATTCACCAGATTGGGCGTGCGACCCCGATGCGTCCATCAACGGGGGGAATGACCCGACCGATGCGGTTCGCAAGCTCACCGCATCCTACGATACTCTTCAGCACCGCAGTTGGCCTGGCCGAATATAGTATCGTCCGGCTGGAGTCGGCGACACGCCAAATTGCTCTCGGGCCAGCCGGGCGAGTTCGGGAAACGGATTTTTCGGATTCCGGAATCGCCGTCTGAACACACTGTTATAGTAATCCTCGGCGCCCTCCCCCTCGGCGAACGGGCACCAGATCTGATAATGGAGGTGAGGGGAACCGGCGTTGCCCGTATTCCCCAGGAGTCCAATCGGCAATCCCGGATAGACCGCATTGCCGGGCATGACAGAAGGGAAGCCCAGGAGGTGAGCGTAGTAATGGAAGTAGCCAGCAATGTCAACGATGACGACGTAATTACCACCATTGTGGCTGTTTCCAGCCCCAGGGGCATCATGCCTATTGCCAAGAACACACTGGTTAACCACATAGCCAATAGTTGTACTCACGATGACCTCACCGAGGTGGCCGATGATATCGGTCGCTCCATGCGTGAACTCACCGTTTTCACCGCGTGACCAAGAGAAGCTATCCATGAAATGGATTTCGTCAATTACGGGTGTTACCGGAAACCGGAACAGAACGAGTTGCATA
>JAGTSD010000162.1 GCA_018262135.1 Pseudomonadota bacterium
GCCGGCCCGAAAGCGCCCCCCGCCCGGTTGATGCGCCTGCGCGAAAAGCTGCTGGCGCTGGATGGCCTCGGCATCGAACGGGTGCTGTGTCTGGAATTCGACCACCGGCTGGCGGCGATGCCGGCGGAACGCTTCATCGAAGATCTGCTGATCGAGCGGCTGGGCATCCGCTATCTGGTCATCGGCGACGATTTCCGCTTCGGCCACCGCCGTGCTGGCGATTTCGCCATGCTGGTCCAGGCCGGCCAGCGCCACGGGTTCGCAGTAGCCGATAATCACAGCTACAGCGTGGGCGGCGAACGGGTCAGCAGCACCCGTGTTCGCCAGGCGCTGGCCCAGGGTGATCTGGATCTGGCGGCGCGGCTGCTGGGTCGGCCCTACGATATGTGCGGGCGGGTGGCGCACGGCGACCGCCGGGGCCGCACCATCGGCTTTCCCACCGCCAACATCCACCTCCACCGCCGCGTCACTCCGGTTTACGGAGTCTACGCCGTGCTGCTGAGCGGCCCCGATCTGCAACTCTGGCCCGGCATCGCCAATGTGGGCTGCCGTCCGACGGTCGAAGGCGAGCGCGAACGGCTGGAAGTCCATCTGCTCGACTTCCAGGGCGATCTCTATGGCCGGCATGTCAAGGTGGATTTCCTGCATTATCTCCGCCCGGAACAGCGCTTCGCGTCCCTGGCTGCTTTGCAAGCGCAAATTCAGCAGGACGAACAGACCGCTCGGGCCTGGTTCGCCGCGCGGGGCATCCTGCCCTCCCGTCACCCCTCACCCCTCACCCCTGACCAGATCGGGGGTTTTTGAGCACCCGGCTTTCCTAGAGGTTTACCGTGGCCGATTACAAAGACACCCTCAATCTTCCCCAGACCGCCTTTCCGATGAAGGCCGATCTCGCCAAACGCGAGCCGGAGTTGCTGCGCTATTGGCGGGAACTGGACTTGTACCAGCGGCAGCGCGTCGAATTCGCCGGGCGACCCAAGTTCGTGCTGCACGACGGTCCCCCCTACGCCAATGGGACGATTCACATCGGCCACGCCGTCAATAAGGTGCTCAAGGACATCATCGTCAAGTCCCAGACGCTGAGCGGCTTCGACGCGCCCTACGTGCCGGGCTGGGACTGCCACGGCCTGCCCATCGAGCAGGTGGTGGAAAAGAAGCTGGGCAAGGTGGGGGTTCAGGTGGACGCCCGCCAGTTCCGCACTGCCTGCCGGGCGTTCGCCGCCGAGCAGATCGCCAGCCAGAGCACCGATTTTCAGCGGCTGGGCGTGCTGGGCGACTGGGAGAAGCCGTATCTGACCATGGACTTCCGCGCTGAGGCCGACATCGTGCGGTCGCTGGCGCGGATCATCGCCAACGGCCATCTGTACCGTGGCTCGAAGCCGGTGTACTGGTGCATTGATTGCGGGTCGGCGCTGGCCGAGGCCGAGGTCGAGTATGAGGATCGCGACTCGCTGGCGATTGACGTGCGTTTCGCGGTGGTGGACCCCGAGGCGCTGATGGCCCGGCTGCATCATGTCGAGGGCCACGAAGGCAAGGGACCGCTGGCCGTGGTGATCTGGACCACCACGCCGTGGACCCTGCCGGCCAACCAGGCGGTAGCGGTCAATCCGGGGCTGGAATACGTGGTCGTGCAAGTCGAGACTGACCGGGGCCAGGAGCGGCTGGTGGTCGCCGAGCCGCTGCTGAAGGACTCGCTGGCCCGCTGGCGCATTGATGATTATCGAGTGATCGCCTACGGTCCGGGCGCTGAACTGGAACGGCTGGCCCTGCGCCATCCGTTTTACGACCGGGAAGTGCCGGTCATCCTCGGCGATCACGTCACCACCGACGCCGGCACCGGCGCGGTTCACACGGCTCCAGCTCACGGCCAGGAAGACTACGTGGTCGGTTCGCGCTATGGCCTGCCGGTGGACAACCCGGTGGGGCCGGATGGCCGCTTCCTGCCCGATACCCCGCTGTTCGCCGGCCTGCACGTATTCGCCGCCAACGAACGGGTGATTGATACGCTGAAGGTGCACGGCAATCTGCTGCGGGTCGCCAGCCTGAAGCACAGCTATCCGCACTGCTGGCGGCACAAGACCCCGGTGATCTTCCGCGCCACCGCGCAATGGTTCATCGGCATGGATCATCCGCACGCCTTGCGCGCCCAGGCCCTGACCGAGATCAAAAAGCTCCGCTTCACCCCGGACTGGGGCGAGGCGCGGATTGAGGGCATGGTGACCAACCGCCCGGACTGGTGCGTGTCCCGGCAACGCTACTGGGGCGTACCCATCGCGCTGTTCACCCATCAGCAAACCGGCGAACTGCATCCGAACACCCTGGAATTGATGGAACAGGCGGCCCAGCGCATCGAACAGGGCGGCATTGACGCCTGGTTCGAACTCGACCCGGCGGAACTGCTGGGCGCGGACGCGGCACATTACGACAAGGTGACCGACACTCTGGATGTGTGGTTCGACTCCGGCACGACGCATCTCTCGGTGCTGGACCGCCGCCCGGAACTGCATTTCCCGGCGGAACTGTATCTGGAAGGCTCCGACCAACATCGCGGCTGGTTCCAGTCCTCATTACTGGCCTCGGTGGCGATGCGCGGCGTCGCGCCGTACAAGGGGCTGTTGACCCACGGCTTCACCGTGGACGCCCAGGGCCGCAAGATGTCCAAGTCGCTGGGCAACGTGATCGCGCCGCAGAAGGTGGTGAGTTCGCTGGGGGCCGACGTGCTGCGGCTGTGGGTGGCGGCGACCGACTATCGCGGCGAAATGGGCGTTTCCGACGAGATTCTCAAGCGGATGGCCGATTCCTACCGGCGGATGCGCAACACCGCCCGCTTCCTGCTGGCCAATCTGAATGGCTTCGATCCCACCCGCGACCTGCTGCCGCCGGAGCGGATGCTGGCGCTGGACCGCTGGGCGGTGGATCGCACCCGCCGCTTGCAGGAGGAAATTCTGGAGGCTTACGATCAGTACCTGTTCCATCTGATCTACCAGAAGATTCACAACTTCTGCTCGGTAGACCTGGGCAGCCTGTATCTGGACATCATCAAGGACCGGCAGTACACCACCGGGCGTGACAGCATCGCCCGCCGCTCGGCGCAGACGGCGATGCACCACATTCTGGAAGCGATGACCCGCTGGCTGGCCCCGATCCTGAGCTTCACCGCCGAGGAAATCTGGCGCAACCTGCCCGGCGAACGCGGTCCGTCGGTGTTCCTGACCACCTGGTACAACGGGCTGTTCGCGGTCGGCGACGACGAACCGCTCAACGCCGCCTACTGGGACCGGCTGATCGGCGTGCGTGAGGCGGTCAGCAAGGAACTGGAGAAGCTGCGGGTCGCCGGTGGCATCGGTTCGGGACTGGACGCGGAAGTGGAGTTGTACGGCGATGGCGACCTGGCGGCCGATTTGCACCGGATCGGCGATGAACTGCGCTTCTTCTTCATCACCTCCTACGCCCGCGTGTGCCCTTGGGCCGCCAAGCCAGAAGACGCGGTCGAAGTCCAGGTCAACGGCCAGCCGCTGGCGATTCGGGTGTTGCCCTGCGCCCATACCAAGTGCGTTCGTTGCTGGCACCACCGCGAGGACGTCGGTGCGAACCCGGATCATCCGGAACTCTGCGGGCGCTGCGTGGACAATGCGTTTGGGGCCGGGGAAGCGCGCCGGTTCGCCTGATGTGGGAATCCCGTCTCTTGATGAATTGGGACTTGCGATGTTGAAAAAATGGCTCTGGCTCAGCGTCCTGGTGATCGTCCTCGATCAGGCCACCAAATTCCTCGCCGAGACCTTTCTGGCCATGCATGAGCCGGTGCCAGTGCTGCCCTCGTTCAACCTGATGCTGACCTACAACACCGGCGCTGCCTTCAGCTTCCTGGCTCACGCCGGCGGCTGGCAACGCTGGTTCTTCCTGAGCCTGGGCACGGCGGTCAGCATTGGCCTGATCGTCTGGCTGCAGCGGCTCAAGCCGGGAGAAAAATGGCTGGCGGCAGCGCTGGCCTTGATTCTGGGCGGGGCGGTCGGCAACCTGATAGACCGGGCCTGGCTTGGGCAAGTCATTGATTTCATACAGCTTTATTATGATCGCTGGTACTGGCCGGCCTTCAACATCGCCGATTCGGCCATCACCATCGGCGCCGTGCTGCTGGTGCTGGAAAGCCTGTGGTCCCGGAACGCAAGCAGCCTGAAAGATCCCCCCGCCTGACTGTCCACTGTCCACTGTCCGCTATGAGACCCGTATGAGCGTCCATATCCATCTGGCCAATCCCCGTGGCTTTTGCGCCGGCGTGGATCGGGCCATCGGTATCGTCGAACGGGCGCTGGACCTGTTCGGCGCGCCGATCTACGTGCGCCACGAGGTGGTTCATAACCGCTTCGTGGTGGATAACCTGCGAGAGCGGGGCGCGGTTTTTGTCGAGGAACTGGATGAAGTTCCCGACGACGCGACGGTGATCTTCAGCGCCCACGGAGTATCGCGGGCGGTGCAGGAACAGGCGGCGCGACGCGGCCTTAAGGTCTTCGATGCCACCTGTCCGCTGGTCACCAAGGTCCACCTGGAAGTCAGCCGCCATGCTCACATGGGCCGCGAGGTGATCCTGATCGGCCACGCGGGGCATCCCGAAGTCGAAGGCACCATGGGACAGTACGACGAGGGCGCGGGCGGGCGGATGTATCTGGTGGAAAAGGTCGAGGATGTCTGGACGCTGCCGGTGCGCAATCCCGCCGAACTGGCCTACGTCACCCAGACCACCCTGTCGGTGGACGATACCGCGCAGATCGTCGCCGCCCTGCGCCAACGTTTTCCGGCGATTCAGGGACCGCGCAAGGACGACATCTGCTACGCCACCCAGAATCGGCAGGACGCGGTCAAGGAATTGTCGCAGCGCTGCCAGTTATTGCTGGTGGTCGGTTCGCGCAACAGTTCCAATTCCAACCGGCTGCGGGAACTGGCCGAGAAGGCAGGCACGCCGGCCTGGCTCATTGACGGACCCGGGGATATTGACCCAGCCTGGCTGGCCGGGAAAACCACTATCGGCGTGACCGCCGGCGCTTCGGCGCCTG
>JAGTSD010000163.1 GCA_018262135.1 Pseudomonadota bacterium
CTGGACCGAGGAACAGGAAACCTACGACGCGAATCGAGCCAAACAACTCGAAGCCTTGCGGAACAAGCGCCAGCAGGAAGAAGAGGAATACGCCTACCAGCTTGCCCGCCAGCACGGCGAAGAGGAAACCGCCCACGACAAACGCCGGCGCGAATGGGAACGCCAACTCGCCGACGAACGCCAAACCCGGGAAAAAGCCTGGGCGGCCCGCGAGGTGGAACTGGCCAGCCGCCAGCCCGAACTGGCCGACTATCAGGCCCGGCTCGAACGCATGCCGCAGCAACTACTGGAAGTGACTCAAAAAGCCCGCGAGGATGGTTTCCGCGACACTCTGCGGGAGGAAGAGCACAAGGCGGCGCTGCTGGAAAAGGAGCGCGCCGCCAAAAAACGTGCCTGGGAACTGCGGATCGAGGCGCTGAACCGAACCATCGCCGAGCAAAAAGCCAAACTCGCCGATCTCACCGACCAATTGCAGGCGGCTTCGACCCAGGCACAACAACTGGCGATGACAGCGGTAGCCACCAGCAAGGAGCACGGCGCCACCGCCGGTTAGGAGTCGGACCATGCGGAAGGTCAGTGAAAAAAACACCAAGGACGAGATTCTTGCCGCCTGCCGCGAACTGGAGCAGGCCTGTGAGAAACTCAATCCCTCGCTTTCCCTCAAAAAAGCCAGTGGCGCAGCGACCAAGCGGGAATTGCTCGACAGCTACCGGGAACTGGAAACCAGCTATCAAGCGCTGCTGGCCGAACGGAAACCGGATCGGCCCGCCGCAGCCGCCACCCGAGCGCCAGCTCCTCCTCGCCCGCCGACTACTGTCGAATCGCCACCTCAGCCGGCGTCGCCGCAACGTCCCTCCCTGCAACGCACCCCGTCGCCACCGGCGGCGTCGCCCAAGACTGTCAAAATCCAGGAAGCCGCCGAGGAACCTGTCATGCCGGAGCCTGCCAGCACGCCCAAAACCAGGGACATTCCACCGCCGGTCGCGATGGACAGCGTCATCGCTAGCCTGAACCGGTTGGGTGATGAGTTCAATCTGGCGCTCAGCCAGCTTTCCACCCAGTTGCTTACCGAGGCGGGACGGCTGCGCGAAGTCAGCCAGCAGGCCGAGGAACTGTCCGGGCAACTCGCCCGGCTCTACCAGCTACGCGACGTCACCGAGGAGACGCTGAGCCAGTTACTCGCCCAATATGACGACAGCCTCGAACGCTACGCCCGCGAAAAACAGCAGCGCGGCGAGGAACTGGAACGGCAATGGCAGGAGCAAAGCCGCGCCTGGCAACAGGAAAAGAACAGCCACGAACAGGCCGTCGCCGAGCGCAACGCCAACGCCCAGCGACAAACCGTGCGCGAGGAGCAGGAGTACCGCAGCCGCCTGGCGCAGGCGCGGGAACTTCAGGCCGAGGAATGGAAACAGCATCGCAAGCAGCAGGAACAGGCGCTGGCCGAGGACAAGGAACAGGCCGCCCGGGAATGGGCGGAGCGGGAAAGGGAGCTGGCTACCCGCGAACAGCAACTCGCCGAACTCAAAGCCAGGGTGGAGGGCTTCGACAAGGAACTGGAAACCGCCATCAAACGGAGCCGGGAAGAAGGGATCGGCGCCGCCCGCCAACAGGTCCGCCTCAAGGCCGAACTGGCGGCTCGCGAGTTTGCCGGCGAGGAAGAGGTGTATCAGATTCGCCTCGCCACCCTGGACAAGACCGTCGCCGAACAGGAAACCCAACTGGCCCGGCTGGCGCAGCAACTCGATACCATGTTCAAGCAGACCCAGGAACTGGCAATCAAGGCCATCGAGGGCTCTTCTAACCAGGCCTCATTCCAGGCTCTGCGCGAAATCACCCTGGAACAAGCCAAAAATCCGGCGAAGGTGAAGTAGAAGCGCTACCAGAAATTTTTCTACTGATTTCCGTGTCGCCGGCAAGGGTGGAATGGGCGTCCTGCCCATTCGGGATTCAGCCTTGTGGTGGGTATCCTGCTTCCCTGCAAACCCGCTTCTCTGAAAACCCGGGAGGAAGCCTGGGCTGCTTCATCCCGGAAAATCTCCAGCAAGGTTGTTTTGTAGCCTGTTAGAACAGATTGAAGAGACGGCCCAGCGCAACGGCCGATCCCAGGACAGCGACGAGCGCCAAAACCAGGGCTAGGGTAGCGCGCGAGGCGGCTTGCCCCCCGGCCTGAGAGGCCAGGTTGGCCGATGCCTGTTGCACGGTGCGTTCGGCGGTTTCCCGGGCAATGGTTTCGATCACCGGCTGAATCCCGGAGCGGACGATCTGGATGATCTGCTGCTTGAACTCCGTGGAACCGGTCATCATTACCAACGTTTCCCGGCTCTTTTTGTCAATCCGTCCCTCGATCTGCCCGATCAGTTCGTCCCGATTGCTTTCGAGACCACGAGCGACGCTGCGCTGGGAAATCCCCTCGCTGACTTCGCGGGCGGCCTGTTCGGCTACTACCCGGGCGCTTTCCTGCGCGGCAGTGCGCGCGGTCTTCTCGGCGGTGCCTCGCGCGATTTCCGTGGCCACCTGCTTGGCGGCCTCCTGCGCGGCCCGCACCGCGGCGTGCGCGGCCCGCCGGCCCAGATCCTCGGCCACGCCGCGGGCGGTCTGCAAGGCGACTTCCCGCGTCAGACTGGGCACCAGTTCCTGGATGATGTCGCGGGATACCTTATCCGCAGCCGCCCAGGCCGCGCGTTCGGCGATCTGTTCGACTTCGCTGGCGGGAACTGCGGCGACTCCGGTAGCTGCCACGGCTGGCGCGATGATCGGGGCCACGGTGGGGGGTGGAGCTGGTGGGGCCTTTTCGACCAAGACGGGCGTGGGAATCACCGGCGCTGCTGGTGTAACGGCCGCCTCCATGGCGATAGCCGCGACCCCCGCGCCGACCATCCGCAAGACCTCGTCGAGCTGTTCCGGCGTGTAGGGCTTGGACAGGAAACCGACCGCGCCGCTTTCCCGGGCATCCCGTTTATCCTCGTCGGTGGCATTGGCGGAACACATGACGATGGGCGGCGGCCCTTGGAGCTTCTGGCCGGTAACGATCCGGCTGGTCTCGAAACCGTCCATGCCAGGCATCATGACATCCATGAAGATGATGTCGGGTTTCCTGGTATCCAGGTATTTGATGCACTCCTCGCCCGATCCGACCCAATCAACCTCGACGCCGCGCTCCAGCAACAGCTTGCGCAAGGTCAAGTGAGCGACCCTGGAATCATCCACCACCAGCGCCTTTTTAATATTCATGCAGGCCTCCTACGGCATGAGAAGCGTCATTCTATCGCGATGCGTCGCGGGTCCAGACCATTCAGCGTTTTTGATCGGCGACGGTCCCCGCCTTGGGAGACCAGGGCTGACCTGATCGGTTGATCCGGCACGGGATTCAAAGAATCATTCTCGCGACAACTCTCTAATCCATGATGAATACTTTAAGCCAAATCCATCTGAGGAGCCATGCCATAAAGAGAATTCCGGCCGCAGCTCGTTCCCCCGGCGGCAGTCGTACACTAAAGTTCCACCACGCAAACCGCGCCTGTTCGTCCCGCAAACCGACGATCCTGACCTGTTCGATCGGCTTTGGGGCGAAACCCCTCCTCTCGGTCAGTCAAAACCGGCGAGGGAGGCCCAAAGCCTCCCTCGTTCGATTCAGGGCTGGTCGTCCGCCGTCTCCTTGGCCCGCGGCAACAAATCTTCGCGGCTGATACCCAGATAGAGAGCGGTCGAGCTGGCGATGTAGATGGAGGAGTAAGTCCCGACCAGAATGCCGACGATCATGGCGATGGAGAAGCCTCGCATCACCACGCCGCCGAGGAAATACAGCACGATTACCGATAGCAGGGCGGACACGCTGGTCATCAAGGTGCGCGCCAGCGTTTCGTTAATCGACAAATTCATGATCTCCTGCACCGAACCTTTGCGCCGCTTGCGGAAGTTTTCGCGGATGCGGTCCAGCACCACTACCGTGTCGTTGACCGAGTAGCCGATCACCGCCAGCACCGCCGCCAGCACCGTCAGGTCGAACTCGATCTGGAACAGCGAGAACCAGCCAATGGTGAAGATGACATCGTGGACGGTGGCGGCGATGGTGCCGACCGCCAACCGCCATTCAAAACGGAACATCACGTAGAGCAGGATGCCCGCGAGGGCGCCCAGCGCCGCCAGGCCCCCCTGTTCGACCAGTTCCTCGCCCACTTGTGGCCCCACGAATTCCGCCCGGGCCAGCGTCGCCCCTGCCCCCCCCTCCGCACCCTGCAAGGCATGCAGCACCTCATTGCTGAGAGCAGCGGCGTTGGTCTGTTCACGCGGCGGAATACGGATCAACACCTCGCGGGAGGTGCCGAAATGCTGGGTCTGGGCATCGCCGAAGCCCGCCTGGGTCAGCGTTTCACGAACCTTGGGAATTTCCACGGGTTCCGGGTATTGCACTTCGATCAGCGTGCCCCCGGTGAAATCCAGGCCCAGATTCATCCCCAGGATGAGCAGGGAACCCAGCGCAATCAGGAACACGGCAATGGACCAACCCATCGCTAACTGACGCCAGCGCAGAAAATCAATCTGGGTGTTGTATAAATAGAATCGCATCGTCGTCATGCTCCAGCCGTCAAATAGTCAGCTTTTGCAGCTTGCGGCCGCCATAAATGAGATTAACCAGCGCCCGCGTACCCGTGACCGCCGTGAACATGGAGGTCAGAATCCCGATGCTGAGCGTCACCGCGAAACCCTTGATCGGACCGCTGCCAAAGCCAAACAACATGATCGCCGCAATCAGCGTGGTCAAATTGGAGTCCAGGATGGTGCCGAAGGCCAGGTCGAAGCCGGCGTGAATCGAGGCCTGCGGGCTGTTGCCCTTAAACCACAGCTCTTCACGGATACGCTCGTAGATCAGCACGTTAGCGTCCACTGCCATGCCCATGGTGAGGATGATGCCGGCGATGCCGGGCAGAGTCAGGGTGGCCTGCAGCATGGACAATGCGGCCACCAGCAGCACCACGTTGGCGACCAGGGCAGCGGTGGCGATCATGCCAAAGGATTTATAGCGCCAGGTCATGAACGC
>JAGTSD010000164.1 GCA_018262135.1 Pseudomonadota bacterium
TGGGGGTTTATCCCTTTTTCGTCACGCAACCCTCCTTTGGTGGTTTCTGGCCGGATCGTTCGTGTCCGGCCTTTTTTATTATCAAGCCTCTTCGCATTTCCAAAAGCCCCATCCAACCGGTGGGGATCATCCGTGGCGCTTTGGCCACTGGTGATGATTATGGACGCATTATACCGGTCGCGTCTGATTCCGCAACTTTATTGAGGTAACTCCCTGACTCCCACTCTATCCAGCAACCCAGCCAAGCAAGCCATGCTTCCGAACCCGCACCTCCTCGCTGCCGCGCTACCGGGACGAACCGCGCCGGTGGAACGTCTCCGCCGCCGCCGTCAGCCCCGTCAGCGCCAGCGCGCCGACAACGACCAGCAGCGAACTCAGCGCATCGCTCAATCCTTCGGGATAGAACAGCAGCATCAGTCCCAGACCCGCCATCATCGTGCCTGACAGCAGTTTCAGCAGTCGCCCCTCGCGCTCCTGCAGCTTGCGCGAGCCCAGGGTCCGAACAAACACCAGTACGATCACCAGCAGGGGCAGCACGTAGACGACGTTGTAAAGCGTCAGGTAGAGATAGTAGCCGCCAGCGGACAAGTCATGCAGGGTCAACGCGCGGGTATAGACCATCGGGAAACCGGCGGTGCAGAGCAATTCGTAGCTGTTGGCGACGATGGCCAGCGCCACGGTTCCCATCAGCAGCGTTGGCAGATGCTCGGCCCCAACCAGTCCCCGCATCCGCTTGAACAGCTTCGGCTTGGCCTCGTCTGGGATGCTCAGCGACGGACCCTGCTGGAAGGCGAAGTAATCCTTGATGTTCAATGCGCCGATGACCACCGCCAGCACTCCTGCCAGGACGGTGATGATCCGCAGTTCGCCTACCAGCAGAAATATGTTAAGCCAGGCGGACATGAACACGAAATACACCAACCCCGAAAAAAATACGAACACCCCGCCGATCAGCAGCATTCGTCGCCGGTTGCGGGCGTGGACGAGCAAGCTGAGCAGGAAAAGCAGCACGAAAAAGGCGCAGGGATTGAAGGCGTCCAGTCCAGCCAGCGTCACGGTCAACACCGGCAGCGAAAGCGCGCCGGGGTCCACCCGACCGATCAGTGGCAGTTCCAGCAGCGGCGTGGCGGCGGGCGTGATGGCCGGAGCCGCTTCAGGCGCTGCGGCAGGCTCGATAAAGCGGCGGTGGCACTCCTCCAATTGCTGGCGCAACTGCTGGCCAGTAGTCTCAGGACGGTCAAAGCCGGTCAGCATTTGCCCGCAGAACAGGAAGGCCGGTACCGAGTTGGCCGCTTCGCCCAAGGCTTCAGCCATCCGCGTGTATTGCACGCCTCCGGCCATGTCCCGGGTGATATCGTGGCTGTGCAGTTCCAGCCAGGGATAATCAGCCGGCAAGGCCTCGATAAAGGGCCGTGCGTGCCGGCAGTGCGAGCAGGTCTGGCTCCAGAAGAAATAGAGGTGAACCTGCGGCTGGCCGGTCGCAGTTCGAGTCAACCACCACTCCGCCGACGCGGGTGAAGCCGCCAGCGCGGGAACGCCGGGACTCAGCGTCCAGATCAACAACAGGCCAATCAGGATCCGGAAAAGCTGCAAACACAACATGACGATGGATATTCAGGGTTCCAGCCGTTCGAGCAGCCAGCCGCCATCCGCCCGCCGCCGATAACGCAACCGGTCGTGCATTCGGCCATGCCGGCCCTGCCAGAACTCCAGCATTTCCGGTCGGACCCGGTAACCGCCCCAGTGGTGCGGCATTGGGATATTGTCGTCCGGATACTGCGCTTCCAAATTCTGGAAGCGTTGGTCCAGGATCGGGCGGCTGGCCACCACCTGGCTTTGCCGCGACGCCAGCGAGCCCAGCCGGCTTTCGCGGGGCCGGGTGCGAAAATAGACTTCAGATTCAGCGGGCAAAGTCTTGCTGACCGTGCCTTCCACCCGAACCTGCCGCTCCAGTTCCAACCAGAGAAACACCAGCGCGGCGTGCGGGTTGGCGGCCAGTTGCTGGCCCTTGTCGCTACGGTAATTGGTGTAGAACACGAAACCCTCGGCGTCGCATTCCTTGAGCAGTACTACCCGCGCGTAGGGGCGGCCGGTTCGGTCGGCGGTGGCGAGCGTCATAGCATTGGGTTCGGGCAGTTGCGCGGCAATCGCCTCCCCCAGCCAGTGCTGAAACTGCTTGAGAGGATCGGGGTCCACATCGGCCTTGTTTAAGGCTCCCCGGGCGTATTCCTGACGAAGTTCGGCGAGGGACTGGCTCATGGCGATTTCGGCTTCCTGGGGCTAACCATTCGAGACTGGCGGATTATAACCTTTTCGCTGCCGTTGCTTTGGCTGCTCGAATAGCCAAAATCATCCTGCATCGCAGCAAAGATCTTCTATACTTTATTGCAGTGGTATGACCATTTCTGACGACTGCCCCCGGCGAGCCTTTAAAACGGCAAACCATCCACTAATATGTTTAGCATAACAGTCGGATTTCGGGGTGGCTGGCATTCCACGTAAAACTCAAGAAGCAGTTAAAACATTACGCCAGGCTGTCTGGCCTGCGAATTGCTTTTCATTACAGGTGAGAGGTTAAAATCATGCGTGGCGCCCACAAGCTCCAGCACCCGTTCCTCTGGTTCGAACGTGGCGGATGGTGGTTCAAGGTCTTCAACGAATGCTTCGGCCCCTACCCGGACTTGGTCGAGGCCCGTTATCATTTGCTGGTCATTCAGGGCCTGAGCCGACAACTACGCGACGTCTTGTCCAAGCGGGCCTGATCCGCATCGCAACCACCAGGTAATGGGCACGCGGAACCGGCGCATGACCGACCCGGCATTGACGGCCCGGATTCACGCCGCCGTAACCGAAGCCACCCACCACTATCTGAACGAACGCCGGGCACGGGTGCGTGATTTCGCGCGCCAGCACTACTCGTTCCGGGGCGCGTTACGGGTCAACCGCCACGCGCTCGGCCTGGATCTGGTGCGCACCCCCGCCAACGTGCTCTGGGTCATTCCGCGCCTTCTGGCGCGCGGCGGCGCGAAATTGAGCCGTAAGGTTCGCCTGGAGGCGCTGGCCCGATGCCTCGACCGTCTGCCCTCCGGTTTCAAAACCGATGTCGAACGCGAAATCGAGTGGCTGATCTATAGCGAACTGCTGGAACTGCCGTTCGAACAAGAGGGACGACGCTGTACCCGGGACGCGCTGTTGGAAACCATCCTGGCGCACCCGGCCATCAGGGAGTTGCTGATTCCCGAACTGCTCCGCCTGGATGAACTCGCCCATCACCAGAATTTTCGACAGCGGCTCGAAGATTATCTGCTCACCTACACCAGCAACCGGGCGGCGGCAGCCGATTTGTCCGGTTCCCTGCTCAGCCTGGCCGCGGGCGTCGCCGCCTTCAAGCAGTGTACCCCGGGCGCGATGGCCATCGGCAGCGCCACCGCCGCCGCCATCGCCAACCAGTTGGCCATCGCCAACTTCATGCTGGGGCCGACGCTCGGTTCGCTGTACTACGGTTTTTTCCCGGCTACGGCCTCAGCCGGGCTGCTGGTCGCCACCACGGGCGGATTGCTGCTGGCGCTGGGCGTGCTGAGCGCCGGCGCCGGTGTGATCGCCGATCCTCTCCAGCAGGCGCTCGGGCTGCACCAGCGCAAGCTGATGAAATTGCTGGATGCGCTCGAACGGGAATTGACCGGCCAAGGCAGCAGCTACCAGTTGCACGATGCCTACGCCGCGCGCGTTTTCGATCTGTGGGACTTGCTGCAAATCACTACCCGTGCCCTGAGCTGAGAACGCCCCCTGCCGCACGGACGCAAAAAAGCCGGGCACCGCCCGGCCTTGCGAAAAAACCACCCTGCGCTGGCTATTCGGCCACCGCCGCCTGGGGTCGGTCTACCAGTTCGACATAGGCCATGGGCGCGTTGTCGCCATTGCGAAATCCGCACTTCAGAATGCGCAGGTAGCCGCCGGGCCGCGCCTGATAGCGGGGTCCCAGCTCGTTGAACAGTTTGGTCACCACGTCCCGGTCGCGCAGGCGAGCGAACGCGAGCCGGCGCCGGGCCACGCTGTCTTCCTTGGACAAGGTGATCAGCGGTTCGGCGACCCGCCGTAGTTCCTTGGCCTTGGGCAGGGTGGTCCGAATCAGTTCGTGGGTGAACAGCGAAGCGGCCATGTTGCTGAACATGGCCTTACGATGGCTGCTGGTGCGATTCAGTTTGCGACCGGCGTTGCGATGGCGCATGACAATGATCCCTTGAAACTTAAAACTCGAAACTCGTGTGAAAAAATACTGGGCGAAGGAGAAGCCAGCCGAAGCCGCACCTCCTATTCGTCGTCGGTATCCTCGCCACCGGCCGCGGCCCGCTGTCCCGCCCGGAAGGCTGGTTTATCCGCCGCCTCCGCCTCCAGGGCCAGGCTCGCGCGCCGCGCGGCGGCCCGTTCCTCGGATTGTTCCAGGCTCAAACCCGGCGGCGGCCAGTTATCGACTTTCATGCCTAGCGCCAATTTGAACTTGGCCAGCACGTCCTTGATCTCGGTCAGCGATTTCTTGCCGAGGTTCGGGGTCTTGAGCAGTTCCGCCTCGGTCCGCTGCACCAGATCACCGATATAGTAGATGTTCTCGGCCTTCAGGCAGTTGGCCGAGCGCACGGTCAGCTCCAGATCGTCCACCGGCTGCATCAGGACCGGATCGATGTCCACGGGCGGGAGTGGAATGGGTTCGTCCTTTTTGCCCCGGAGATCCACGAACACCGACAACTGGTCCAGCAGAATCCGCGCCGCCGTACGAATGGCATCCTCGGGGTCGATGGTGCCGTTGGTTTCCAGCATCAGCACCAGTTTGTCCAGGTCGGTCCGTTGCTCGACCCGGGCATTTTCCACCCGGTAGCTGATCCGCTCGACCGGGCTAAAGGAGGCATCCAGGCGCAGCCGCCCGATCGTCCGGCTTTCGCTGTCGGCCTCTTCGCGCAGGGTGGCCGGCCAGTAACCGCGTCCGCGCTCGACCTTGAGTTTCATGCTCAGTTCGCCGCTCTTGGTCAGATG
>JAGTSD010000010.1 GCA_018262135.1 Pseudomonadota bacterium
AGCGCCGCGCCGGCCACCGCACAGGCCAGCGGATTGCCACCATAAGTTGTCCCGTGGCTGCCGACGTTGAGGCTGGCGGCGATTGCGGCGGTGGTCAGCATGGCGCTGATCGGGAAGCCGCCACCGAGGGCCTTGGCGGTGGTCAGGATGTCGGGGGTGACGCCGTAGCCCATGTAGGCGTAGAGATGGCCGCTGCGACCGTTGCCGCACTGCACTTCGTCGAAAATCAGCAGCGCTCGATGCCGGTCACACAGTTCACGTACCCCTTGCAGGAATTCGGGCGTGGCGCTGGTGACGCCGCCCTCGCCCTGGATCGGTTCCAGAATCACCGCGCAGGTCCGGTCGGAAATCGCCCCGGCGAAGGCGGCCAGATCGTTGAACGGAACATGGGTGATGCCGGGCGGCAACGGCTCGAAGCCTTCGGTGTACTTGGGCTGGCCGCCGACGGTGACGGTGAACAGGGTGCGGCCGTGGAACGACTGGGTGAAGGCGCGGAATACTTGCGTGCCAGCTTGAGTGCAGCTTCGTTGGCCTCGGCCCCGGAATTGGCGAAGAACACCCGTTCGGCGAAAGTCAGCTCGCACAGCCGGCGGGCCAGCTTGAGCGCGGGCTCGTTGACCAGCACATTGCTGACATGCCAGAGCTTGTGCGCCTGTTCGGTCAGCGCCGCCACCAGTTTTGGATGGGCGTGGCCCAGCCCGGTGACAGCGATGCCGCCAGCGAAATCAATGTACTCGCGCCCGTCCTGATCCCACAGGCGGGAGCCCTCGCCGCGCACCGGAATGATCGCCGCCGGGGCGTAGTTGGGCACCATGAATTCGTCGAACAGCGCGCGGGTGACAGGTGGGTGGTTCATCGGAATGATCCTGATCAATTGCGATATCGGTAGAGGACAAGTCAATCCAGGTTGGGCTCAATCAGGCCATTACACGGTCAGCCGTTTCGAGACAATCGCTACGGATGGTTAACATCCGGGGTTCGTTGGGGGCGGATGCCGTGACATGGCCCGGGATATTTCACCTTTTATGCCTTTTGACGATACTCTATTTCCAGGGGGCGAGCCAGCACGACCTTGTCCGACGCACCGTGTACGCCCGGCGAGGGCCTGCCCCGCCATATCGTTATTTGTGAGTGAGGTAAACTCCAGCATGCCGCAGATTATCCCCGAATCCAGCTATCTGATGCGGATGGCCGACGGGACCATCAAACAGGTCAATCCGTTCACCGGCACAGAGGTGTGGACCGTCCCCGGGCGCGGTAACCGTCCGCTCGGGGTGAAGCCTCATCATCCTGTTCGCCTCGATCACGCCCGGCACGATGCCCATTGCGCGTTCTGCCCCCGGTTGTATCTGGATACCCCGCCCGAGAAGGCCCGGCTGGTCAAGACCGGCGATCAATACACCACGCTGCGCCATCTCCCGGTTGATGCGCTGTTCGACACGGTAGCCGAATTCCGCCGCATCCCCAATCTGTTCGAAATCGTCTCGTTTGATTACTGGCAAAAGAATTTCGGCTACAAGCTTCCAGACGCCATCGAGCGACACAAACGCAACTATCTGGCCTCGGAAGCTGGCCGCCACCATGTTCTCAAGGTGTCGGAGCAGCGGTTTAAGGCCGCTGGCTTCGACGAATCTGCCTGGGATCGGTTATCCCTGGACGAGCGGTTGCAATTCGCCAACGCCTTTTTCGGGGGCGGCCACGAAGTGATCGTTGCCCGCCGTCATTTCGTGGATGGCGCCACGCACGACCATCAACTGGCCTCCTCGGGGACCCTGACCCCCGAGGAACATTACCAGTATCTGCGCTTTACCATCGACGCCATGCGCGACATTTATGTCAATAATCGCTATGTCCGCTACGTGGCGGTATTCCAGAACTGGCTCAAGCCAGCCGGTGCATCCTTCGACCACCTGCACAAGCAACTGGTAGCCATCGACGAGCGTGGTTACCAGAACGAGTTGGAGTTGCAACGGGTTCGGGCCAATCCCAACTTCTACAATGAGGCGGCAGTCAATTTCGCTGGCTATCGCAACCTGGTGGTGGCCGAGAACGATCATGCCATCGCCTTTGCCGGCTTTGGCCATCGCTACCCGACGCTGGAAATTTTCTCCAAGAGCGAGCGCAGCCAGCCGTGGAACCACTCCCCGGACGAGTTGCGCGGCATGTCTGATCTGGTCCATGCCTGCCACGCGGCCACTGGCGCCGATATTCCCTGCAACGAGGAATGGTATTACAAGCCGCCCGACGTGGACGTGCCCATGCCTTGGCGGGTATTGCTCAAGTGGCGGGTCTCAACGCCCGCCGGGTTCGAAGGCGGCACCAAGATCTACGTCAATACCATTGACCCGGAGACCTTGCGCGACCGGGTGGTACCACGGTTATTCCAACTTAAGAACGAGGGCTGGATCGCGCCGCTGAAAATTGCCTTTGAGTGCGCCTGCATACCCAACTGCCTCCGCTACAATCCCGCCGTGCGGCAACAGGAGCAGGACTCCTCCCAATCGGAGTTTCCGCCGTTATCGGGCGGTCGGAGCCATGGGGGGTGAGCGGAATGATTAGGGCAGGGCTGCTGACGATACCTTCAGCAGCCTTGGCAGGATGGCTGCCTTTGCCGTTTTCCAGGGGTCAAAGCATTTTAAGCAGCGGCATGAGCTTGTACTTGCGCTGGTGCTTGTCGCGCAATACATCCAGATAGTTGCGCCATTCCACCTTCTGGCCCAGCGCCTCATACGCCTGTTTGGCCTTGCGCAGCCACATGGCCGCATCTTCGTAGTAGGCGGACTTGGCGCCATCCATGATCGGCTCCGCCTGCCGGCGGGCCTGGGCGATCACCCATTGGGGCTGACGGTTCACGGCGGCATCCATGACCCGCGCCAGGGTTTGGGACGAGGTGTAGCGCTCGGTCGCCTGGATGGCGTCATCAACCAGATCTTCGTACAGGAAAATCTCGATTTTGGTTTCGTTGCTGATACGGGCTTCCCGCCGCAGAAAATCCAGCAATTCCTTGCGGAGATCGGGCCAGCCCCCGCCAGCCAGCGCTTTCACCCGCTGGTAGGCGGCCAGACCGGGCGCGATGCGGAACGCGATGATGCCCGCTGCCCGAGCCCGTTCGGTTTGGCCGTGTTCGGCAGCCCGGTCGCGCAGCCAGGCCGCCAGTTCGCTCTGGGCGTGCGAATCGTACAGGCCGAATTCATCCATCTCCTCCGCAACCCTGGAAAATACCGCGTCTTTCGGCGCCGTCACATCCAGTCGTTGCAGGCCATGTTCGGCGACCTGGAACGCCGGTTCGATCTCGCCGCGTGCGTACAGCGCCTTGGCGAGTTCCAGCGCGCCGTCATCGGACAGCGGTTGTTCCAGGCCGGCGCGGACGGCTTCCTCGACCCGTCCGAGTTTAAGCAGGTGCAGAGCGTAGAGGTCGTACTGTTTTTCGGCCCTGGCCAGATGGAGATACACCTCATTCTGGCCGGTCCGCTCCAGAATGCGCAGTCGCGCCTGGTCTACTTGCACTCGCCAGTGGTAGGGCGGCGGATCGGCTCCCCACAAGCCGCCCGGCGGGTCTTCGCCGCTCAGGATGGCGCACAGGCTGGGATCGTCCCAGCCCTGTTCGACCACGGTTTGCAGATTTTCCAGGTGCTCGGCGGCGGATTCGTCGAAGTCTTCCACCCAGTCCGCCAGGCGGCCCGCCCAATGTTCACGTTCCTCGACGCTCAGGCTAGGGTCGAGCAGCGCTTCGATCCAGAGTGATGCGGTTCCGTCGAAGAAGACGCTGGTTTCGTCGCCGGTCTGTTCCAGCATTTCCCAATGCTTGCCGAACTCATCGGTGATAGCTTCCAGAATCGCCAGGGCCGCGCGACCATTGCCGGCCTCCAGCGTGGGCCGGGCCTGCTCCGCCAGTTCGACGATGTCATCCACTACACCGTAGCCTTCCTCGTCGTAATCTTCGTCCCAGCCGCCGCGCGAGCGCATCGTGTTGCGGACGCTTTGCCGGAGCGCGCGGGTATCTACCGTGATAGATGCGGGTTGGCTGGCTGAAGCCGCGGCCGTTGACGTGGCGGACCCCGCCGGCACGGTCAGAGCGACGTAGGGCAGGGCGGTCTCAATCGCGTCGCTCAGACGCGGAATCCGGTCCGCCAGTTCCAGCAGCAGGGCGACCAGTTGCCCGTGTTCCAGGGTAGCCAGCTTTTCGGCGAGCGGGGAGCGGATTTCCACCTGGCCCGGTTGTTTGGCATAGGCCAGCAGCACGGCGACGATATGCTTGCACCAGCCCTCGTAGTCGTAGGGGCAGGTGCAGGTGGCGTTGGTCGCGCCCTCGGCGTCGAATTCGATCCACACCCGATAGGGACGGGGCGCATTGCCCTGGACATCCGCTTCCAGTTCATCGCCCCGCAGCACCAAGTCTCCGACCGCGCCTTCCCCTAGGTATTCCCGACCCCGCTGGATCGAGGCAGAAGTGGCGTATTCGTGCAACCGGGCGGTATCGAAGGCGGGAATCGGCATCGAGAATGACCTCAATCTCTGAACATGCGGGGAAGCAGCCTGACGAAGTGGAAGAAACCACGCAGGCGTTCGCCCCACGCGCGGCCGTGCAACACATGCAGGGCCCCTTTCAGGCCATCATACAGTTGCGCATCATAAGGATGCCAGAACAGGTTGCGTTTGGCGAAATGCAGCAATTCGGTGGTGACCACTTGGGGGTGGGTCATCTCGTCGAAGCCCAGTTCGCCATGGCTGCGGCCAATGCCGGATTCCTTGACCCCGCCCCACGGGGTTTCGGCCATGCCGTGGGTGAGCAGATGGTCGTTGATGGTGATGACCCCGGCATGGATACGCCGGCCCAGCGCCACCGCCGCGCGGGTGTTGCTCGACCACACCGAGCCGGTTAGCCCGAGGCTGGAATCGTTGGCCAGTTCGATGGCCTGATCCATATTGTCTACCTTCATCACCCCTAGCACCGGCCCGAAGGTTTCCTCACGCATCAGCTCCATGGTGTGATCCACGTTGGTCAGCACCGTGACCGGAAAGAAGTTGGCGTGGGCATGGGCGGGATCGATCTTGACTTGGGCAAGGATGGTCGCACCCTTGGCCAGGGCGTCGTCCACCTGGCGCTGGATGGTTTTGAGCTGGCGTTCGGTGCACATGGCGCCGATGTCTACATTATGATCGGTGTTCGGTCCCTGCCGCAGCGCTTCCACCTTTTGCTTGAGCAGCTTAATGAACGGTTCGTACACGTCGCGATGGACGTACACGCGCTCGACCCCGCCGCAGGACTGGCCACTGTTTTGCAGGCCGGCCCACATCGCCCCGTTGACCGCCCGCTCCAGATGGACGTCCGGGCAAACTAGCATCGGGTCGTTGCCGCCCAGTTCCAGCGAAACGGGTACCAGGCTTTCGGCGGCCTTGGCCATGAGAATCTTGCCGACCGGCACCGAACCGGTGAAGAACAGCTTGTCTACATGGTTGTCCGGCTCCAGCAGGATCTGGCCGATGATGGCGCCGGGGATGTTGAGGTGGACGAACACATCGGCGGGTAGCCCGGCGGCCTGGATCATCTCTTCAATCTTGCGCCCGACCATCTGGGTTTCTGGCGCAGTCTTGAAGATGACTGTGTTGCCGGACAGCAGCGCGGGCACGATCTCGTGCATCGGAATACCGAGCGGGTAGTTCCACGGGGCGATGATGCCGATGACACCGAAGGGCAGGCGGAAAATCCGGCTGCGTTTGTTCAGGAACAGCAGCGAGCCGCCGCGCACCTTGCGGGGTTTGAGAAAGCGCTTGGCGTTCCTGAGGTAATAGTCGGTCGCCAGCGCGCTGGTCAGCACTTCGGTGGCCAGCGCCTCGATCCGGGTTTTGCCGACATCCCTGGCGACGGTGTTGCTGACTTCGTCGGCATGCTCCACCAGATAATCGCGGATGCGTGCGATATAGCGCACCCGTTCTTCCAGCGGCAGTGCCGCCCAGGCGGGTTGTGCGGCGCGGGCGCGGCGGATCGCCTCGCGCGCTTCCTCGACGGTATTCATTTGCGAATAGCCGACGATTTCACCGGTGGCGGGATTGATGCAGACGGTCTGACGGAGATCGAAAGGCTGGGGCGTGCTCATAAGGCGTCCTCGGCAAACGGCAGGGGATTGATGCGATGCTGGCCGATATAGCCGCACCTTGGCGGCCTTGGCTTGTAAGAGCTGGCTTTGTTGGCCCTCGATCCTCAAGTTTTTTATCGCTTTACAATAAGATGCTTTCCCTGCATAACCGATTCATCCTGAAATTCCGCGGGAGACGCGCCATGCGTTTTTTCAATACCGAAGGTCCAGTCGTTCCCGAAGACCATTATAGCCTTCCCCCCTTGCAGCGTTGGGATTTGGCAGGAATCCTCAATCTGATCGCCCAAAAGAAATACTTCCTGCTCCACGCTCCCCGCCAGACCGGCAAGACTACCTGCCTGCTGGCGCTGGCCGATCATCTGAATCAGAGCGGACGCTACCGGGCGCTGTACGCCAACATCGAAACCGCGCAGGCGGCGCGGGAGCGGGTGGAACTGGCGATGACCGGCATCGTGCAGACGCTGGCGGCGCAAGCGGTTTGGCAATTGGGCGATTCGGAGACGGAGTCACTGGCGCGGCGGGTCTTGGCCGATCAGGCCGCGACCGTGGCGCTGGGACAATACTTGGCGCACTGGTGCGAGCGGTCGCCCCTGCCGATCGTGCTACTGCTGGATGAAGTGGATGCACTGGTCGGGGATTCCTTGATTTCATTGCTGCGCCAACTGCGCGCTGGCTATCCGCAGCGACCTCAGCGGTTTCCGCAGACGGCGATTCTGTGCGGGGTGCGGGATTTACGGGACTACCGGATTCATGCCAGTTCCGAAGCTGCGCCCATTACTGGCGGCAGCGCCTTCAACATCAAGGCTAAATCCCTGCGGCTGGGCGATTTCAATCAGACCGAGGTCGTAACCCTGCTCCAGGAACACACCACGGAAACTGGCCAGGCGTTTACGCCAGAGGCTGTGGAACGGGTATGGATCCTGACCCAGGGCCAACCGTGGCTGGTCAACGCCCTGGCCTACGAAGCCTGTTTCGACATGCGGGAGGGCCGGGACCGGAGTCAGCCGGTCACCGTGACGATGATCGAGCAGGCCAAGGAGAATCTGATCCTGCGGCGGGTGACGCATCTGGATCAGTTGGCCGACAAGCTGCGGGAAGAACGGGTGCGGCGGGTTATCGAACCGATGCTGGCGGGTACGGCGCCCGGCGAAGTGCCCGAGGACGACCGCCAATACCTGGTGGATTTGGGGTTGTTGCGCCGGGCGGGCGGCGGTGGGCTGGTGGTGGCCAACCCCATGTACCGGGAAGTGCTGCCCCGGATGCTGGCCAGCGGCCCGCAGGACTCCCTGCCCCAGATCGCGCCGACCTGGCTCAATGCCGACGGCAGTCTGAATCTGGAGCACTTGCTGGCGGCATTTCTTCGCTTCTGGCGGCAACACGGCCAACCGTTGCTGGGCAGCGCTCCCTATCACGAAATCGCCCCGCATCTAGTGTTGATGGCTTTTCTGCATCGGGTGGTCAACGGTGGCGGCACGCTGGAGCGCGAATACGCTATCGGCTGGGGGCGAATGGATCTGTGCCTGCGCTACGGGGCGGTGACGCTGGGAATCGAACTGAAGGTGTGGCGGGACGGGGAGCCGGACCCGCTGGCGGAGGGTCTGGAGCAACTGGACGGCTATCTGGCCGGGCTGGAGCTGGATGGTGGCTGGCTGGTGATTTTTGACCGGCGCACCGGGCAACCACCGATCCGCGAACGTACCTCCAACAGTGAGACGCAAAGTCCCCAGGGGCGATGGGTCACGGTAGTGCGGGCGTGAGAAAAACGGGGATCGGGGTCATATGTCAACGGGTCTTCAAAATTCGAGCATTTTCCCATCGCCTGGTGATCAAGGCTGCTGGTCATGCTGCTGTTCAAGGGGGATGCAGGAATTTGCCCGTCGCGCCAATCGGGGTTAGATTGACTTTTTTCCCACCGTGGCTTGACCGTCCATGTCCAAAATCGCCAAGAGCATTTACCGTGTCCTGTTCGTCAATCAGGGCAAGCTGTATGAACTTTATGCCCGGGAGATCTATCAGGGGGAATTGTACGGTTTCATCGAGGTCGAGGAATTGATCTTCGGCGAGCGTCCGAGCGTATTGATCAATCCAGCCGAGGAGAAGCTGCAAAACGAGTTCGCTGGCGTGAAACGTACCTTCGTGCCCTTCCATTCGGTGGTGCGGATTGACGAGGTGGAGCGGGAAGGGGTCAGCAAGATTCGCCCGCTGGAAGGCGGCGACAATGTGACGCCATTTCCCCAGTCGGTATTTCCAGCCGGCGGCGGGCGCGGTAAAGACTGAGACGGGAGAGAAAACAATGGAAACGGCGGCATGGTGGGAAATTCTGCTGGGCGGCTTGATGGCGGCGCTGGTGATCCTGTGGTTTCGGCCCGGCCTCAAGGCGGCCATCGAACGGAGCCGCACCGCCAAAAAGGACTGGCCGGCGGTGCTGATTCCGCTGGGGCTGGTGTTGCTGTTCGTGTTACTGCTGATCCAGATGGTACGCGGGTAGGGGGCCAAGGGCGCAAGGCCCGCGCGGGTCCTTGTCCTGTTCAGTAGAACACTTCCGCCGCGGTGATTTCGCTGGCGCGGAGGGAGAGCGTTACGCTGCCACCGGATTTGCGCACCGTGATGCGGACGAGACCTTCCGCGAAGGCGTCCAGTTGGCCGCGGTATTGTGCGCCGGTCTTGGTGCGCAGCTTGACGATTTTACCGACATGCTGGCCCAGTTCGCCGACCGGAGTGGGGTGATAGGTCTTCTGAATCACGACCGGGGTTTGGACGACCGGCGCCGGCGTGACTTCCGGTTCCGGTTCCGGTTCCACGCCCAAAGCCTTTGCTACCCTGGCGGCGTCCCAGTCCACGCTGAGGTCGGTGACCGGGGTCTCGTTTGCCTTCAGCGTGAGACCGAGTACCTTGATCACGTCGGCAGGGGTATATTCATTCAGTTCGGCGGGATTGATAGGCACTGGCGGCGTGGCCGTAATCGTCAGGACGCCGCCTTCGCTCAAATAACGCTGGTAGGCGGCGATCAGGCCCGGTCCCGGGGCGATGCCGTTGGCGCGCAGGCGCTCGACCACCAACCGAACGTGGTCGGCGAGATACTCGGGGATCGGCTTGCCGGCCTTGCTGGCGCAGTAGTTGTTTCGGTGCTGGTTGAAACCGTCGTCGCGCACTACGAGATTGAGTTTGGCCAGCTTGGGGGTAAACGAGGTGGCCAGTGCCATCAGGGATTCCGGCGGCTGGGTCAGGGCAAGGCCGACATCGAGATTCAGCGTCGCCCAGTTCCGGGAGGCGCTATCCACCCGCAGCGCCAGCACGTTGTTTTTAGCATCAACGCGATAGCCGATTTCCAGATTGCCGGTCAACCGGTCGTAGCCCATTTCCCGCCACGCAGCCGCGCCGAAAGCGTTGATCGGCCCGCAGCCCAGCGCTTCGAGATGATCGAGGGGCGCGCTTTTCGTGGTCTCAGTCGAACTGGTGCCGGCAATGTCGCCCAGCGGTAGTTCGATATCCTGGAACGACAGCGAAAGCGCCTCGGGCAACCGGCCCCGGCTCAGTTGCCAGCGGGTATGAAGCAGGGCCAGAAGATTGGGGGCGTTAAGCCGGATCGCGCCAATCGTGATGGAGTCGTTGGCGGAGATCGGCGCGATCCGCAAGCGGTTGACGCCCACCGATCCGGTCGGCGACACGGCGATGCCACCGTAGCTGATTTCGGCGAAGGGCCTGGCCATCGTCACGATCTGATCCACTTGTTGCTTGGCGCCGTACCACAGGTAGCCGGCGATGCCGCCGCCGAGCAGAACCACAACGATGAGGATGGCAATCGCGATATTGACCAACTTGCGCATGGACGGGAACCCGGTAGGTTTGCTTGCCTGAAAGCATAATACGCCATCGCCAGATGTGCTTGCCGGTAGTGAGAAGATCGCCCATTTTTTGTTAAGCTTGCGCGGTTTTTTCCCGTCCTCTCTATTCCCTCGGCGGTTTATCCCAGTCAACAAGGATTGAAGCAAACATGAACTTCGCTGGCATCGGTCTACAGCTTCCGTCGCTGCTTTTACCCCGGCCGGGGGTGGACCTGACGAAATGGGCGGTGGTCGCCTGCGATCAGTACACCTCGCAGCCAGATTACTGGGTGCGGGTGGACGCGCTGGTGGGCGACGCGCCCTCGACGCTGCGGCTGATCCTGCCGGAAGTGTATCTGGGCGCCGCCGATGAGGCGCAGCGCATTCAGGCCATTCAGGCAACCATGCGCCGCTATCTGACTGAGGGCGTGCTGGTTTCACAGCCGCCCGGCCTGGTGCGGGTGGAGCGGGAGACGGCGCGAGGCCGAACCCGCAAGGGTCTGATCGTGGCGCTGGATTTGGAGCATTACGATTTCAACCCCGGCGCCAAGACCCTGATTCGGCCCACCGAGGGCACCATCATCGAACGCCTGCCGCCACGGGTCCGGGTGCGGGAAGAAGCGCCGCTGGAATTGCCGCACGCCATGGTGCTGATCGACGACCTGGGGCGCACGGTGATCGAACCGTTGTTCGCCGAGCCGCTGGAGACTTTGTACGATTTTCCGCTGATGATGGATAGCGGCCGGGTGCGCGGTTGCCGGGTCGAGCATCCCGTCCTGATCCAATGGGTGGTCGAGCAGTTGGCGCGGCTGGCGGACCCCGTGGCGTTCAACGCCCGTTATGGGGTCAGCGACGAGCCGGTGCTGCTGTACGCCATGGGCGACGGCAACCACTCCTTCGCCACCGCCAAGATCATCTGGGAGAACCTCAAGCGCGCCGCGCCCGATCCGGCGACGGTTATGAACCATCCGGCCCGCCATGCCCTGGTCGAACTGGTCAATCTGCACGACGAGGGGCTGGAATTCGAGGCGATCCACCGGGTCGCATTCGGCGTCGATCCCGCCAGGTTGCTGGCGGCGCTGGCGGATTTTTTCGCGGCGCAAGATTCCACGCTGGCGGTGCTGGATTACCCCTCGTGGGAAGCGGCGCGGCAGGCGTGGCAGGAAATGCAACGGTCGCCCGGTCGCCACGTCATCGCGTTCGTCAGTCAGAATCGTTACGGCGTGTTGGCTATCGGCCAGCCGCGCCTGACGTTGCCGGTTGCTGGCCTGCAAGCGTTTCTGGATCAATATCTGCCCGGCCAGTCCGGCGCGTCGCTCGACTACATTCATGGCGAGGATGCGCTGGAGCAACTCGGCGCGCAGCCTGGCAATATCGGCTTTTATCTGCCGGCGCTGGCCAAGGAAGACTTCTTCCGCACCGTGATCCGCGACGGCGCCCTGCCTCGCAAGACCTTCTCGATAGGGGAGGCCAACGAGAAGCGGTTTTATCTGGAATGCCGCCGGATCAGTGAGTAAACCCATGGCCAAGGCTCCAGACCTGGCGCGAGTGCGCAACATCGGCGTCGCCGCGCACGTGGACGCCGGCAAGACCACCCTGACCGAGCGAATGCTGTACTACGCCGGCGCTTCCCACAAGATCGGCGAAGTCCACGAAGGCGCGGCGCACATGGATTACCAGGTCGAGGAACAGGTGCACGGCATTACCATCACCGCCGCCGTGACCCAACTGCCCTGGCGCGAGCATCGCATTCAACTGATCGATACGCCCGGCCACGTGGATTTCACCATCGAGGTCGAGCGTTCGATGCGGGTGCTGGACGGTTGCGTGATCGTGTTGGACGGGGTGCGCGGGGTGGAGCCGCAGACCGAAACCGTCTGGCGGCAACGCACCAAATTCCGGTTGCCGGCGCTGTTTTTCATCAACAAGCTGGACCGGCCCGGCGCTGATTTCGACCGCGCCATGGCGACGGTGCGCGAGCGGCTGGGCGCGGAGCCGGTGGCGGTGACCGTGCCCGCGCCGGAGTATGACGGTTCGGTGATCCACCTGATCGACAAGACCCTGCTACGCTTCACCGGCGACAAGGGCGAGGAGGTGCGGGCGACGCCCTGCGGTGCGGCGAGTTGGGATTGGGCGCGGCATTATCGGGAAACTCTGCTGCTGGCAGCGGCGGAAATGGACGATGCCTTGGCCGAACAGGTGTTGGCGGAGGAGGAAGTGGAACCGGAGGCGGTCTGGGCGGCGCTGCGCCAGACCGCGCTGGCGGGCAAGGTTTGTCCCTGTTTCGCCGGTAGCGCGTTGCGCAATCAGGGGGTGCAACCGTTGCTGGACGGGGTGGTGCGGTTGTTGCCGGCCCCGACCGAGCGGCCGCCGAGTCTGGCACATCGGCCTGATGGCGGCGAGGAGTGGGTGGCGATTAAGGCAGGCGAGCCGCTGGCCGCGCTGGCGTTCAAGGTGCAGATGTGGGAGGGCCGCCGCCACGTGTTTGCCCGGCTGTACCGGGGGACGCTGAAACCGGGCGACGAGGTCGCCATTCCTGGTCCGAACGGGATGGTGCGCCAGGAGCGGGTCGCGCGGCTGTTCGAGGTGGACGCCAACCATAAAACCCGGCTGGATGAAGCGACCGCCGGTCAGATCGTGCTGCTGGCTGGGCTGCGCTGGGCCACCACCGGGGATACGCTGTGCGCGCCAGGCCATCCGCTGTGGCTGGAGCGGATCGAAACCCGCGAGCCGGTGCTGGGGCTGGCTATCGAGCCGCAGTCCAGTGCCGATGAGGAGAAACTGCTGGAGGCGCTGGACAAGTTGCAGCAGGAAGATCCCACCCTGCGGGTCGAGGAAGACCAGGAGACCGGCCAGCGTGTGCTGCGGGGCATGGGCGAGCTGCATTTGCAGATTGCCGGGGAGCGCCTGCGGCGGGAGTTCAACGTCAACCTCCGGGTCGGCAATCCCGACGTGGTGACCCGCGAGACGATTGCCGGGTCGGCTGAAGCGGGCAGCCTGTTCCACCGGCTGATCGAACAGCCGGACGGCAAGAAGCTGGAGATGAAAGCCGGGGCGCGGGTGGCGGTGGAACCGTTGCCGCGCGGGGCGGGCATTGCGATTGACGCCGCGCCCCGGGTGCGGCCGGATGGCGTGGAACTGAATCCCGCACAACGGGAGACGGCGGCAGGCGGGGCCGAGGATGCGCTAGCCAGCGGTCCCGCGACCGGGGCGGCGTTGCAGGATCTGGCGGTGCGGGTGCTGGAGGTCGAACTGTTCGGCGCATTGTCCAGCCCGTCGGCGGTGCGGGTGGCGGTGGCGGAAGCGACGCGCAAGGCGCTGGCCCAGGCCGGCGGTTTGGTGTTGCGGCCGATCATGAA
>JAGTSD010000165.1 GCA_018262135.1 Pseudomonadota bacterium
GCGGTATCGAAGCCCCACTTTTTCTCGGCCACGGTCACGTTCTCGAAGGTGTACACCGCGCTGCCGTCCGGCAGCTTGTCGTTCAGATCCCAGTCCTTGACCGGCACCAGCCGGAAATCCTTGGGATTGTCCAGCACCACCTGCATCTCGGTGGACTTGGCCATCGGCTTCTGCACCACCATCGCCGCCTGAATCTTGCTGGCCTTGCCACCGCTCTTGATCTGCAACAGCGCCTCGGCGCCGTCCACGAACGCCGGCGCGGTGTTCTTGAACTTCGGCTCCAACACGGTCATGTATTCCCAGGTCACCGCTACCCCGCTGTTCGGCGACTGCACCGCGATAAGTTGGCCCTTGGCTTCCTGCAAGTCGCTGTCGGTCCGAATATCGCTGTCCTTGCCGGTGACGATGAACACGCATTCCCTGCCGATCTCGCCCAGGCTGATGAATTGATCGGCGAAACCGGGATGATCCTTGAGGTAATAGTTCAAGGCGTCGGCCTGGGTCAGACCGACGCTGACCGGACTCTGCGGATCGTCGAGCCGGGTGAGATTTTCGACCGAGCCGGCGCTGGTCAGCACCTGCGCGGGTTGATCCTGCTCGGCCAGCACGCTTTTCAGCCGCTCGCCGATGGTGTTGTAACCGCCGCCGCTCTTGCCGGTGCTAATCACGATGGGCGGGTCGGCGGCTTGCGCCAGACCGGCGGCGAGAAGGAAGGCACAAGGCCATGCGAACCTGAAGTTCATGTCAATTTTCCCCGGTTGATGGTGATTCAATACAGTTTAGCTTCGCCCGGCGGTCGCGTCTTGAAGCGCTTGTAGACCCACAGGTATTGCGCCGGCAAGGTACGGATCGCCGCTTCCACACCCCGATTCAGAGCCGCCGCCGAGGCTTCCAGCGACGCGGCGGCAGTCACCTCCGGCAACGCCCGAAGATGCAGCGCATAACCCCGGCCGCGCGGCAGGCGTTCGGCCCAGGTCAGGAATACCGGGGCTCCGGTTTTCAGCGCCAGCCGCGACACCAGGGTCATGGTGCTGGCGCTAATACCGAAGAACGGCGCGAACACGCCACCCTCGTCGCCAGGGTCCTGATCGGGGAGGATGCCGAGGATTTCGCCATCGCGCAGCGAGGTCAGCAGGGTGCGCACGCCACGAGCATCCGTCGCCACGACCTTGCCGCCGAGCCGGCCGCGCCCCTGAACGCTGAGTTCGTCGAGTCCCAACCGACTGGGACGGTAGAGGATGGTCAGCGGATGGCGGCTGGAATAGTAGAGGCCGGCCATTTCCCAGGCGCCCAGATGCGGCGTCAGCAGGATCGCTCCCCGCCGTTGCCACGCGGCAGCCACCAGCCCCTCCTCGCCCGCCACCGAACCTTGCACCAGCGCCAGCACCCGCGCGTCGGGCCACAGCCACAGCGGCCCCAGTTCGAGCAGCAGCTTGCCGGTTTCCATCAGGTTGGCGCGGAGCAGTCGGTCGCGGTCGCCGGCCGATCGTTCGGGAAACGCCAGGACCAGATTGCGGGCGGCGATCCGGCGCACCGGGTTGGGAATCCGCCACAGCAGCCAGCCCAGCGCCACACCGATGGCGTGCGCGACCGGCAGCGATAACCAGGCGGTCAAGCGCAACAGGCCGGTCAAGAACGCCCGCCGGTTCATGGTTCGAATTCAAGTTCCCCGGAATAATCCTGCGTCAGCACGGCCCGCGCCTGTTCCAGTTGCGCGGCTGGAACCTGGAGTTCGATACCGTCGGCCACGATGCCCAGTTGCAACAGCGAGCGATCCGCCAGCGCGCAGGCGATGCCTTCCACCCGCAGCCGGCCGTATGCGATCTCCGCCGCCGGCAGCGTGTCGAACGCGGTCAGCGTGACCCACGGCGCGGTCATGGTTTGGGCTGATCCGGATCGGCGTCGAAATCAAAGTCGGGCTTGGGTGGATTGCCGTCGTAAACCAGATTGCGCCGTTGCTGCAAATAGGCGCCGCGCTGGAAGGAATAGGGATCGATCTGCTCGTCGGCGAGGGCTCGCTCGATCCGCAACAATCCGGCACGCCGGTTGATCAGATCCAGACCCCACAGACTCCACTGGACCGCATCGGAATCGGTCACCCAAGTCACGGGGTTGGTGAAGAAATTACCCACCAGGCCGAAGGTATCGCGCACCGTGCTCGGCCCCAGCAAGGGCAGTACCAGGTAATAGCCCTCGCCGAATCCCCAGACTCCCAGCGTCTGGCCGAAGTCCTCGTTATGCTTGGGCAGATCCATGCGGGTGGCAACATCAAACAGGCCAGCCACGCCGAAGGTGGTGTTAAACACGATCCGGCTGCTATCCATCGCCGCCAGATGCAGCTTGAATTGCAATAGGTCGTTCACCAACACCACCACATCATTCAGGTTGCTGAAGAAATTGCCGATGCTGGTCGTCACCGGTTCGGGGAGAACCCGCCGATAGACCTTGGCGACCGGCTTAAAGATCGCCTTGTCCACCGCGTCGTTGAATCTGAACATGGCGCGGTTGTAGCTCCCGAGTGCGTCGGCATCGTCGCCCGGGAGTTCGTGAGTAGACGCACACCCGGCCAGCAGCAGGGCGACGGCGGCGGTCGTCAGAAAACGGCGGAACATGTTCGCGATCTCGGGGTTGGCGGGGCGAAAGTGAATGGTTTGGCGCAATTTTACTCCAACCACCCGCGCCGCGCAGGGCGGGCTGTCAGCTTTTCTCGCGCAGCAGCAGTTGCGCGATGAGAATCAGCATCAGCGTCGCCCCGAGCATGATCGTACACAGGGCATTGATTTCCGGGGTTACCCCGAGCCGCACCATCGAATAAATCTTGAGCGGCAGGATCTCAAAGGTCGGGCCAGTGACGAAGAAGCTGACCATCACATCATCCATGGACAGGGTAAAGCTCAACAGCCAGCCGGCTCCTACCGCCGGTACGAGCAGCGGCAGGATGACGCAGCGCACGGTCTGAAACTCGGTGGCGCCCAGATCCTTGGCGGCCTCGATCAGATGCCGGTCGAAGCCGCTGATGCGACTGAACACCGTCACCACCACGAACGGGATGTTGAAAGTGATATGTGCCAGCAGCAGGGTCCAGAACCCCAGCGGCAGGCGCAAGCTGGCAAACAGGATCAGCAACGCAATGCCCATGACGATGTCCGGGGTCATCATGAGGACGAAGATCAAACCCTGAAGCAAGGACTTGCCGAAGAAGGCGTAGCGGTACAACGCCACCGCCGCCATCGTACCGATCATGGTCGCCACAGTCGCCGACAGCGTGGCGACGAGCGCTGAATTCAGCGCCACTTGCAGCAGATCGGGATCGTCGAACAGATTCTGGTACCACGTCCAGGTCATACCCTGCCATTCCAGGGAATATTTGGAATCGTTGAAGGAATAGACGATCAGCACCAGGATCGGCAGGTACAGAAAGCCGTAAATCAGAATCAGGTAAGCGATCCGGGCGGCGTCGCGCGGACTCACGGCAGCGCTCCCCGGCTGGCGCGGCGGGAACTGAGGTAATAGGCCCACAGCAGGAGTCCCATCAGTACGGTGAGCATGACGCTGGCCGCCGCACCGAACGGCCAGTCGCGGGCCGACAGGAACTGGTCGCGGATCAGATTGCCGACCAGCAGCGTCCTGGCCCCGCCCAGCAGATCGGCGACGTAGAACATGCCCAGTCCCGGCAGGAAGGTCAGCATGCAGCCGGCCACGATCCCCGGCAGCGTCAGCGGCAGGATGATCCGCCGGAAGATCGTAACCCGGCCCGCGCCGAGATCGCGAGCGGCCTCGATCAGCCGGCGGTCCAGCTTTTCCAGGGCGGCGTACAGCGGCAGGATCATGAAGGGCAGCAGCGCGTAAAGCATCCCGGCGATCACTGCCGGTTCGGTGTAGAGCAGTTCCAGCGGCTCGGCGATCAACCCCAGATCCAGCAGAATCTGATTCAGCCAGCCGTTGGTCTGCAGGATGATGACCATGGCGTAGGTCCGCACCAGGGAACTGGTCCAGAACGGGATGATCACCAGCAGCAGCAGCATGGGCCGCCAGCGCGCCGGCATCCGGGTCAACAGATAGGCGAACGGATAACCGAGCAGCAGGCACAGCGTCGTAGTCGCCGCCGCCAGCCATAGCGAGTCCAGCAGCACACCCAGATAGAGCGGATCCAGCAGGCGCCGGTAACTGTCCAGGGTAAAGGCGAACGCAACGAACTCGTCGCTGCCCCGTTCCAGCACGCTGGCGATGACCACCAGCAGGTTCGGTAACAGAGCGAAAGCCGCCAGCCAGAACCCAATCGCGCCGATGGCGACCAGCTTGAACGGTTCCCTAATCCTCATGGGGCAGGATCGTCTCCCAGTCATGCACCCAATCCACGAACACCCGTTCGCCTTCGCGGAAATCCAGATTCACGATGGCCTGGTCGTCTTCGTTGAAGAACTGGGTGGTAGCCAGCAAATCGCCATTGTCCAGGCGAATGGCCAAATCTACCGTGCTGCCCTTGTAGACTACTTCCTCGACCACCGCCGGGAACAGGGTGGCGCGTTCCTCGGCGCTGCCCTCGTCCTCGCGCCAGATGCGCAAATCCTCCGGGCGGATCAGCACGTTGACCCGGTCGCCGACCCCGAAGGCATGCTGGGACTTGAGATTGATCACCCGGTCGTGCAGGCGAATGTCGTAGCGCGGCGGCGCGGCAGTCATGACCTGGCCGGGCAGATTGTTGATTTCGCCGACAAAACGGGCGACGAACAGGTTTTCGGGCGCTTCGTAAATCTGCCGTGGCGTACCGAACTGCTCGATCCGGCCGGCATTCATCACCGCCACCCGGTCGGACATGGAGAGCGCTTCTTCCTGGTCGTGGGTGACAAAGATGAAAGTAATCCCCAGCCGCCGCTGCAACTGCTTGAGCTCGACCTGCATCGCCTTGCGCAGCTTGTAGTCCAGGGCGCTCAGCGGCTCATCCAGCAACAGCACCCGCGGCCGGTTCACCACTACCCGGGCGATGGCGACCCGTTGTTGCTGGCCGCCGGAGA
>JAGTSD010000166.1 GCA_018262135.1 Pseudomonadota bacterium
TGAACACCGGCACCCAGGCCGCCAAGGAAGCCGGCAACATGGTCGACCTCGACTCCAATCCGACCAAGCTGATCGAGGTGGTGGAGACCGGCAAACAGATGTTGATGACGCGCGGCTCGCTCACCACCTTCTCGATCGCCAACGACGTCGCCAAGTATTTCGCCATCATCCCGGCCGCCTTCGCCACCACCTACCCGGCGCTCAACACGCTCAACGTAATGGGGCTGGCAACGCCCGCGAGCGCGATCCTGTCGGCGGTGATCTTCAACGCCCTGGTCATCGTCGCCCTCATCCCGCTGGCCCTGAAAGGGGTGAAGTACCGCCCCCTGGGCGCCAACGCCATCCTGCAGCGCAACCTGCTGGTCTATGGCCTGGGCGGCCTCATCGTGCCCTTCATCGGCATCAAGGCTATCGACCTCATTCTGGTCGGCCTCAACCTGGCTTAAGGAGACATCATGCTCAAGGAACTCAAACCCGCCGCCCTCCTGCTCGTCCTGCTCACCGTGCTGACTGGGGCGATCTACCCGGCCCTGATCACGGGGCTGGCCCAGGCCCTGTTCCCGCAACAGGCCAACGGCAGTCTGATCGAGCAGGACGGCAAGGTGGTCGGATCGGCCCTCATCGGCCAGCCCTTCTCCGACCCGAAGCACTTCTGGACCCGCCCCTCGGCCACCGGCCCGGTGCCCTACAACGCCGGCGCCTCCACCGGCTCCAACCTGGGGCCGCTGAATCCGGCCCTGGAAGAAGCGGTCAAGGCCCGCATCGATGCGCTCAAAGCGTCCGATCCGGCCAACACTGCGCCGATCCCGGTGGATCTGGTCACCGCTTCAGGCAGCGGCCTCGATCCCCACATCAGCCCGGCCGCCGCCCGTTGGCAGGCTCCCCGTATTGCCCGTATCCGCAGCCTCAGCGAGGCCGAAGTGGACAGGCTCATCGGCGCCCATACAGAGGGGCGCCAGCTCGGCCTGCTTGGTGAACCCAGGGTCAACGTGCTGACCCTAAACCTGGCCCTTGATCGCCTTGGCAAGCCGTAAACTGTCGCCATGGCCGATACCGATACCCGTCCGGACCCGGATGACCTGCTCGCACGCATCGAGGCAGATGCCGAACGTGCGCGGAAGGGCAAGCTGAGGGTCTTCTTCGGCGCCTGTCCCGGCGTGGGCAAAACTTACGCCATGCTGAGCACGGCACGGACCCTGCAGAGCCAGGGAGAGGACGTGGTAGTAGGCGTGGCTGAGACCCACGGCCGTTCGGAAACCGCCCAACTGCTGGAAGGACTGGAGCTGTTGCCGCCCAAGGTTATGGCCTACCAAGGCCGGGAGCTCCACGAGTTCGACCTGGATGCAGCGCTTGCCCGCAAGCCCGCCCTCATCCTGGTGGACGAACTGGCGCATTCCAACGTCGCCGGCTCGCGTCATCCCAAGCGCTGGCAGGACGTCGAGGAACTGCTGGCGGCGGGCATCGACGTCTGGACCACGGTGAACGTGCAGCATCTGGAAAGCCTCAACGACATCGTCGGCGGCATCACCGGCATCCAGGTGCGCGAGACCCTGCCGGACCGGGTTTTCGAGCAGGCCGACGAGATTGCCCTGGTTGACTTGCCGCCGGATGAACTGCTGCAGCGCATGAAGGAAGGCAAGGTCTACCTCCCCCAGCAGGCCGAGCGCGCCATCCGCAACTTCTTCCGCAAGGGCAACCTGATCGCCTTGCGCGAACTGGCCTTGCGCCGCACTGCCGACCGGGTGGACGCGCAGATGCGGGAATACCGCACCGACCAGGCCATCGAGTCGGTGTGGCAGGCCAAGGAACGCCTGCTGGTCTGCGTCGGCCCGGGCGCCGGCGGCGACCGCCTGGTGCGTGCCGCGGCCCGGCTGGCGGCGGACCTTCACGCCGACTGGATCGCCGTCTACGTGGAAACGCCCCAGCTACAGCGTCTGTCCGAAGCCAACCGCGACAAGATACTCAGAACCCTGGCCCTGGCCCGCGAGCTGGGTGCGGAGACCGCCACCCTGGCTGGCCAGGAGGACGCACAGACCCTGCTGGCCTATGCCATCAGCCGCAACGCCTCCAAACTGGTGGTAGGCAAGAGTTTGCGTACCGGACTGTCGCGCATGCTGCATGCCCCGCTCTCGGATCGGCTTTCCGCATTGGCCCGTGACGTGGACGTCTACGTGGTAGCCCACGAGGAGGAGGCACCGCCCGCCGGCGAGGTGGTCGCCATGCCGTTCGATCTGGAGTTGGAGCCCACGCGCGGGTGGAAGCTGCAAGGTTATGCCTGGGCAGGCGGCGTATGTGCCCTGACCACCGTGCTGGCCAAGCTGGTGTTGCCCTATTTCGATCTGGCCAACCTGATCATGTTCTACCTGGTGGGGGTGGTCTGGGTGGCCGCGCGTTACGGGCGGGGGCCGGCCATCCTGGCATCCGTGCTCAGCGTACTGGCCTTCGATTTCTTCTTCGTTCCGCCCCCACTCTCGTTCACTATCGCCGATACCCGTTATCTGCTGACCTTCTTCATCATGCTGGCGGTGGCGCTGACCATCAGTACCCTCGCCGCCAACCTGCGCTACCAGGCCCGCATCGCCATGTACCGGGAACGTCGTACGCGGGCGCTCAACGAACTGGGCAAGGAGCTGGCCGGCGCCCTGATGGCGGAGCAGATCGTGGAGACGGCCAGGCACCATCTGGAAAGCCTGTTCCAGGCGAAAGCCTGCTTCCTGCTGCCGGACGCCCAGGAAAAACTGCATTCGCCCACCTCATTGCCCAACCACAAGGAGCTGCCCCTGGACCCGGCCATCGCCCAGTGGGTCTACGACCACCAGCAACCTGCCGGGATGGGCACCCAGAGCCTGGCAGGCGCGCCCATGTACTACCTGCCTCTGAAAGCGCCCATGCGCACGCGGGGCGTACTTGCTTTGGAGCCGAGCCAGAAGCGACTGCTGTTCCTGCCGGAACAGGCACGTATGCTGGAAACCCTGGCCGGCCAGATCGCCTTGGCCCTGGAGCGGGTGCATTTCGTGGAAGTGGCCCAGGACGCCCTGGTGCGGATGGAATCCGAACGGCTGCGCAACGGCTTGTTGTCCGCCTTGTCCCACGACCTGCGCACCCCGCTGACCATACTGGCGGGTCTGGCCGACTCTCTGCCGCTGGCCGGCCCCCCGCTGCCCCCCGCCCAGGCCGAGATCGCCCAGGCCATCCGCGCCGAGTCCCTGCGCACCAACACCCTGGTGAGCAACCTGCTGGACATGGCGCGCCTGCAGGAAGGCCATGTCCAGCTTAAGTTGGAATGGCAGCCGCTGGAGGAAGTGGTGGGCGCCGCCCTGCAGAGCCTGGCGGGCCCGCTGGCGCGGCACGAGGTGCACGTCGACCTGCCGGCGGATCTGCCGTTGCTGGAATTCGATAGCGTGCTGATGGAACGGGTGCTCTGCAACCTGCTGGAGAATGCCGCGAAATACACACCGACAGGCAGCCGCATCGAGATCGCCGCCCGCAGCGAAGGCGACCGCGCCACCATCACGGTCGCCGATAACGGGCCGGGGTTGCCGCCCGGCCGGGAGGAGAGTCTGTTCGAGAAATTTACCCGCGGCCAGGACGAATCCCCGGTGGCGGGGGTCGGCCTCGGCCTCGCCATCGTACGTGCCATCGTCCACGCGCATAAGGGAACGGTCAGGGCGGAGAACCGTCCAGAAGGCGGTGCCCGCTTCATCATCACTCTGCCCGCAGGCGAGCCGCCCGTCGTCCTTCCGGAGATCTGATGGAAACCCCGCGCGCCGCTTCGCCCACCGTGGTCGTCATCGAGGACGAGCCCCAGATCCGCCGCTTCGTACGCACCGCGTTGGAAGCCGAGGGCTGCCACGTGGTGGAGGCCGGCACGGGAGAACGTGGCCTAGTGGAGGCAGGCACGCGTAAGCCCGACCTGGTCATCCTCGACCTCGGCCTGCCGGATCGAGACGGCGTCGACGTGGTGCGGGACCTGCGCAGCTGGTCCGCTGTCCCCATCCTCATCCTGTCAGCCCGGGTCGACGAGACCGACAAGGTGGCCGCCCTGGACGCCGGGGCGGACGACTACCTGACCAAGCCCTTTGGCGTGGCGGAACTGCTGGCACGGGTGCGCGCCCTGCTGCGCCGTACGCGCATGGCCAGCGGCGGAGGACCGCTGGTCACTTTCGGGGAGATCACGGTGGATCTGACCCGTCGACAGGTCACCCGGGGCGGCTCAGAGGTTCACCTCACCCCCATTGAATACCGGCTGCTTGCCCTGCTCATCACCAACGCCGGCCGGGTGCTCACCCACCGGCAACTGCTGCGGGAAGTCTGGGGCCCCAGTCACGCCGATGACACCCATTACCTGCGCGTCTATATGACGGGGCTGCGCCGCAAGCTGGAGGGGAATCCAGCCCAACCGCGCCACATTCGCACTGAATCCGGAGTAGGTTACCGCCTCGTGCTCGATACCTGATTGGAATGTGATTCGAGGGCTTACGACCTGTTGTGCTGGATTGGGTGACTATTTTGGCCAATACCGGACGGTCGTGTTGATCGGCTGACCAGCTGAACCTGGCCGGGTGCTGAAGATGGGCCATGGTTCTGCAAAGCGGACCTTTGCATTGCTGGAACTGACTCTGTTGACCGGCAGCAATGGCCGACAACCGGACAAAAAAAGAGGGCGGAATCCCGCCCTCTCGCTCTTACCTTCCCAGCCCGATCAAGCCTGTTCTGCTGCCGCTTTCTCGAAACTGAACACCCCGTTTTGCGAATCGATACGGATGGTGTCCTTGGGCCCGAAGCGTCCGGACAGGATTTCCTTTGCCAGCGGGTTTTCCAGTTCGCTCTGGATCGCGCGCTTGAGCGGCCGCGCACCGTACACCGGGTCGAAACCGGCCTTGGCGATTTCGGCCAGCGCGGCTTCTGTGATGTCGAGCTTCATCTCCATCTGCACCAGGCGTTTTTCCAGGCCTTGCAGCTGGATGCGCGCGATGCTGGCGATGTGTTTCTCGTCCAGGGCGTGG
>JAGTSD010000167.1 GCA_018262135.1 Pseudomonadota bacterium
CGCCCTTGCACCAGCCCCACAACCTCAAACCGATTCGGTTGTTGTTAGCCAACCAACCGCAGTTGCCGCAGGTGGCCTGCTTCGACACGGCTTTCCATCGCGGCCAGCCGGAGGTGGCCCAGGCGTTCGCCCTGCCGCCCGAGATCACCGACCGCGGCGTGCGCCGCTACGGTTTCCATGGTCTGTCCTACGAATACATCGCCTCCGTCCTGCCCCAGGTCGACCCCCGCGCGGCGCAAGGGCGCACCGTGGTGCTGCATCTGGGCAACGGCGCCAGTATGTGCGCCATCCACAACGGTAAAAGCATGGCCAGCACCATGGGCTTCACCGCCATGGACGGACTGCCGATGGGCAGCGGCAGTCTCGACCCCGGCGTCGTCCTCTATCTCATGGACGAACTGAAGATGGACGCCCGCGCCATCGAAAAGCTGCTCTACCAGCAGTCGGGCCTGCTCGGCGTCTCCGGCGTGTCCGGCGACATGCGCACCCTGCTTGACTCCAGCGAGCCCAAGGCAAAATTCGCGGTTGAATTGTTTGTTTACCGTATTGGCCGCGAACTGGGCTCGCTCGCCGCCGCCCTGGGCGGACTCGACGCGTTGGTGTTCACGGGCGGCATCGGCGAACACGCGGTGCCGATAAGGGAGCGGGTCTGCCGCGCCGCCGCCTGGCTCGGGGTGGAACTCGACCCCGCCGCCAACGCGGCCGATGGTCCCCGCATCAGCACGGCGGGCAGCCGGGTTGCGGCCTGGGTCATTCCGACCAACGAAGAACTGATGATCGCCCGACATACCCGGACGCGGGTGGCGACCGGCGCGGCGCGCTGACCCGTGCTGCGTTCAGGTTGGAAGGTCGTTTGTCAGCTATAATTTCCGACCGTGCAATCCGCACCGCGGGGTCGTGATAGCCCCATGATTGTTTGACGGGTGTCGAGGAACGACACTCGCCGGAGGAGTGGGAACAGCCGCCACAGTCGGTGGAATACTCCTTACATTCCTGACGGCGGCAATGGAATTGCCACAGATCCCAAAAATGACCCTGATTCGCAATCGAGGAGATGAAGATGAAATTCTTACGCCTTTGCAGTACTGCCCTGGCGTTGTTGTTAGGCGCCGCGATCGCTCACGCGCAGGGATTTGAGCAGAAGACCTTTCCGGCCGGTTACGGCAAACCGGAATTGAAGTATCACCTGCTTGTGCCGGACGGTGTCACCATCACCAATAAGAAAGGCGAAGTGTACAAAGCTGGCGAGGTCGTATTGGTGCCCGGCGCCAACGTCACGATCCTGGAATCGGCTTACGTCAAGGAGCAGATGAAGGACACCGCGTTTAAATCCAGCTTTGTCAACGAGACACAATATGTCGGCGTGCCTGAGGAAAGGGCGCGGGATTACGCGATCGTTTCGGTGAAGGTTCCCGAAGGCGTAACCGTTCAAGGTCCTGGCAAGACCATCAAGGGCCCGTCGTCGGTGACGCTGATGGTCACGAAGGCGAAAATGGATGCAACGCCCGATACTGCTCCCGCCGACACGTGGAACGCTGCGGGCGGCTGGGGCGGGCGCAGTTGGCAACCATAATACCAATTGTCTGCCAGTTGTATTTCTAGCGATGAAACAAGCCCGGTCGGGTTAACGTGTAAGCGGTATAACCCGACTGGGATTCCCTTGTGTATCCTTAAGACGAGGAAAAATCTGATGATGAATGTTCGCAAAATGGCCGGTCCAGCCTTGTTGGCCACCACGCTTTTAGTGGGCGGTCTGGCGCTGGCGGCGGATGCCAAGAAGCCGTCCGGGACGGTCGTGATCGACGAGACGCAGTTCGCGTTCATTGTGGGCGGCAGCGCCGGCGGCGGCAAGCTGACGTTCCAGGGCAAGGAATATCCCTTCAAGATCGGCGGCCTGACGGTGGGCGCCAACGTCGGGATTTCGAAGATGAGCGCCGCGGGCGAGGTCTATGATCTGAAAAATATCTCGAAATTCCCTGGTACCTACACCAAGCTGGATGTCGGTATCGCGCTGGGTGGTGGCGTGGGCGGGTTGCAGCTCAAGAATGAGAACGGCGTGATCATGCGCCTGGAATCGCGAACCCAGGGCTTGCAGTTGAACGTGGGATCGGCCAGCGGCATCAAGGTCACGATGGAAAAGTAAACTTGCTGCCGGACAGGGTTCGCCTCGCCAATGCGTAGGGTGAACCCTGCCAACACCCATCCAATCAGGAGAACCGTATCATGGCCGTTCAAGTCCCCCGTCCCCCGCTCAAGGGCAAGAAGGCGCTGGTCGCCGGCATCGCCAACGAGCATTCCATCGCCTACGGCTGCGCCAAGGCGTTTCGCGAACTGGAAGCCGACTTGGCCATCACCTATCTCAACGAGAAGTCGAAACCCTACGTCGAGCCGCTGGCGAAAGCCCTGGAAGCGCCGATCTTCATGCCGCTCGATGTCAGCCAGCCGGGTCAACTCGAAGCACTGTTCGAAACGATTACGAAACAATGGGGCCGGCTCGACATCCTGGTCCATTCCATCGCCTTCGCGCCCAAGGAGGACTTGCAGGGCGGCTTGCTCGACTGTTCGGCAGAAGGGTTCGCCAAGGCGATGGATATTTCCTGTCACTCCTTCATCCGCATGGCCAAGCTGGCCGCGCCGTTGATGACCGAAGGCGGCACGATGTTCGCCATGAGCTACCTGGGTGCCAACGAGGTCGCGCCGAACTACAACGTGATGGGGCCGGTGAAAGCCGCGCTGGAATCCTCCTGCCGCTATCTCGCTTACGAACTGGGCCGGCAGGGCATCCGGGTCCACGCCATCTCGCCGGGGCCGCTCAAGACCCGGGCAGCTTCCGGGCTCAAGGACTTCGATCTGCTGCTCAACGAGGCGGTGCAACGGGCGCCGCTCGGGGAACTGGTGGACATCATGGACGTCGGCTTCACCTGCGCTTTCCTGGCCACCCCCTACGCCCGCCGCCTGACCGGCAGCACGATTTATGTGGATGGCGGGGTCAACATCATGGCCTAGCGGTTTTTGTCCACGGAAGACACGGAAAGCACGGAAAGCACGGACACGGAAGGCATGGAAAATGAGGAATGAAATACCAGTACGGCCCGGTTGGCTGAGGACAGTTCGCCTCTTGGTTACCCGTCGCCAGGCGCGTTACGGGAGCATTGATGCACAGCGGTTTATCCACGTCGCGGGAGAAAAATCATGGCGTTTCGTTTTCTGCAATCCATTTTTTCCGGCGCCAGCCAACCCGGCAAATTCGACAAGGAGTTGATGCTGAGAGGCATCGAACGGGTGGTGGACGGCACCGATACCCGCCTGCGGGCGGTGAGCCACTACCAGCGCAAGCTGTGGGACCCGGTGGAGCGAGCCATTGATTTCGTGGTGAACTTCGTCAACGCCCTGCCGCCCGCCGTCGTGGCCGACCGGCAGGGTTATATGACCGATCCCCGGTTGCGCGCCCTGTTTGCCTCCCCGGAGACGTTGCGGGAAGTGTTGAGCTTCAGCGACGGCACCCGCAACTACCTGAAACAAGCGCCCGATCCCTTGCCGGCGGAACTGTTCGCCGGACTCGGCGCGGTCCGGGTCGAGAAGAACGTGCTCGGCATCGAGATGGATGGCGAAATCCTCCGGCGGGACGTGCCGCAAGTCGCTGTCAACTTCCGCGACCACCGGCTGGTGTTCCTGAACGACAACGAGCAGGCCACCCGCCGGGAACTGATGCGGCGCGCGGCTGATTATCTGATCGCAACCGCCTTGCAGGGCCTGCTCGCCGACCGGGTCGAAAAAACCCAACTGGAACAGCAACAGCGCAAGCTGCTCCAGCAAAAGGCCAATCTGCTGAAACAGGGCCAGGTTGGTTTGGAATCCTTGGCGGGACCGGCCCCTGCAGAACCGGTGGACTTGAACGCCCTCGAACGGCAGCTTCAGGACCTTGAAACCGAACTGAACCAACTGCGCGCGGATACCGCCACGCTCGATCAACATCTCGCCAAGGTCGCCACTACCCTGAGCGGGCCGGAACAATATCTGCAACTGGAATCGGTCACGCTCACCCTGGATCACACCAACACCAAGGTCACCGCCGACTCGGGGCGAGTCGCCAACTCGATGACTTTCCAGGACATCGTGATGGGGAAAGACCGCCGGGTCACCGGGCTGTTCGTCCGGTTCCCCAGCAGCGAACTGCTGCCGCAGCCCGACTTCTTCAAGGAGGCCAATCGTTTGCTGTGCTCGACCCGATGAGGGTTGCTGGAGTTTTTTCAACCCCGCTACGTAGAACCGTTTTCAGGAGGTTTCCCATGAGCGAAAAAACCAGGCCGGCCACTGATCTGGCCGCCATCATCAAATCCCTGAAGAGTTACCTGCTGGAAAAAGGCCATCGCATCGAGCGTGGTCCGAGCTACGAGGGCCAAGGTAAGACCCCGGCCAGCGTGGCCGAGATGGTAAAGCGATACGAAGGGAGGGGTTATACCAAGTACATGCAGGTCGGCACTCCACCGATCTACGCGATGCTGGCGCGTGGTCACCAGGAGGCGCACATCTTCCAGCCGCAGGACCCGCAGGTTCGTGAATGGCTGGAGGATGACCGGAAGGCCCTGAACGATCCGGCTGTCCGCGCCCACCTGCTCCAGAGCGCTGGCCTGAGCGAAAGCGAGCTGCCGGCCGCCCGCAAACCGCAAGTCTTCCGCGTCGCGGAGGTAGAAGGCGTGTTCGTCATCACCAACGAGGATGCCTCGCCGGAACGGCGGTGACGAGCACCGGGCGGAGGTCGGACCGGGAGAGATCTTCCGCTGGGATAGCCCCTCCTACCCCAACTAATGTTGGGCCCTGCCCCGGAATTCCCGCCATGCTGATGAATCTCTTATTCGGCCTGTTGACCATGATTGCATGCTTGCTTTTGCAGTCCGTGTTGGTTATCGCCGCGATCCGGTATTACTGGCAGCATGAGCGCTCGCCGAACAATCCGTCGTTCTGGTCGAGCGGCGTGCTAATCACAGGCGTGATGCTGCTCCTGGTGATCGGCAACATGGCGCAAGTCGGCGTGTGGGCCCTGCTGTTTGTGCTGCTGGAAGAGTTTCAACAGTTCGGCGAAGCCTTCTACCATTCGGCCGTGAATTTCGCCACGCTGGCCAAACACAAGCTGCTCGGCCCGCTGGAAGCCATCAATGGCGCACTGATGATTGGTGTGTCCACTGCCGCGTTAATCTCCATTTTTCAGCAGGTCATCCAGACGACGGCCGGGGCGCGGCGCCGGTGAGGGCGGCGATTGCGGCCATTGAGTGGGCGGTGGTTGTCGGCCGGCTGCACTGGAGGGCAGCCGGCCAGAGTTTCGCTTGATCGATCTCCTTCGTGGTCCGACCGGGAAGGTCAAACCGCCGAAGCGCAAGATCGGTCGCT
>JAGTSD010000168.1 GCA_018262135.1 Pseudomonadota bacterium
ATTTCTATCAGTAGCCATTTCATATTCATCGTTAAATCCTCTTGAGCTGAAGGCCTATATTTTAATAAAACCTATAAAGAAATGGTATAACCCCCCCACAACAGGACGGCCTGCTTGCGGGCGCAACGAGAGAGGAGTGGAAATTCATGCTGGACTGGGACTTGGCAACGCTACTGTTCATCATTGTTGCAGCATGGCTGCTGCTCCATCGCTTTTTAAAGGGTCCGAGTCTGCGGGCTTATGACCAGCCGGTGGAAAGTCGCCCAGGTTTGCGGGATGCCGCCAGCGCCGATCATGAGGAAGCGGTACGCTTGCTGGAACAGGCCGCCACCGAGATTCGGTCCGCTTCCCTGAAACAGCGGTTGACGGCGATTCGGCGGGTGATGGAGCGGGGTTTTCTGGATGCAGCGCTGGTGAATGCTTCGGAGTATCGCATTGAGGAAACCAGCGCTGGCGGCGTCGCCGGCGAGTGGGTGCTGGCGCCGCAATCCGATCCGAACCGCCGGGTGCTGTACCTGCACGGCGGTGCTTTCGTCAGCGGTTGCCCGCGCGGCCATCGCATGATCACTACCCGCCTGGCACGGGCTACGGGCGCTGCAGTGCTGGCGCTGGATTACCGGCTGATGCCGGAGCATACGCGCCGGGACATGATCGCCGATTGTCAGGCCGGCTATCGCTGGATTCTGGACCACGGTCCCGACGGGCCGGCGCCGGTCCGCGAACTGTTCGTGGCCGGTGACTCGGCGGGAGGCAACCTGGCGCTCATGCTGATCGCCTGGGCGCGCGACGCTGGTTTGCACGCCGCGAACGGCGCCATGGCATTGTCGCCGACCGTGGATATGACGCTATCCAGCCCCACCTTCAAGAGCAATCGCAAAACCGATTTGATGTTGGGTCCCGGTTTGGGGAGGTTTCTGCGCCTACCCAAAACGGTCTATCTGCTCCTGACCTGGGGCTGGAGCCGGATGGTCCCGTCGAATCCACTGATCTCCCCGGTTTTCGGCGATCTGTCCAGACTGCCGCCGGTGCTGGTGCAGGCCAGCGAGGCGGAGATGATGCTGGGTGATGCCCGGCGCTACGTCAATAAAGCTCGCGCCGCCAAGTCCAGCGCGGAACTGGAAACCTGGCCGGGCATGTTGCATGTCTGGCACATCTTCGAGCCGATCCTGCCGGAGGCGCGGGAAGCGTTCGATCGCATCGGCCAGTTCGTGGAACGCTGTACCGCACGTCAGGAGTGAACAAGCACAGGGTAAAGCTAACCGGTCGAGGCAGGATCAAACCCTGCCTCGAATCAATCGGGCTCGACGCCCAGCTCCCGCAACCGTTGCGCCAGGCGTTCAGCCCGTTGCCGTTCCTGTTCGGCCCGTTGTCGTTCCTGTTCGCGCTGTTGGTGTTCCCATTTCGCCGCTTCTGCCGGCGTGGGAACCAGCTGACCGGCTTCATCGAAGTAGCGCAACTGGCCGTTCGCCACCCCCAAATACAGCCCCAGCACCTCGCTCCAGCGCCAGTCCCGCGCATCGGCAGGAATCGCCGCAAACTGTTTTCCCGTCAGGCGGAAACCGGCGAATTCCAGCGTGATCGGTGAAAACCAGAAGTATTCCGGGGTGTGGAATATGTTCTGGTACAGGGCTTTCTTGTCAGTCCGGTCCACCTTGGCGGTGGAATCCGACAGCAGTTCGATGATCAAATCCGGGTAGCGCCCGCCCTCCTCCCACACCACCCAGGAGTTGCGCGGCTCTCGACTCACGTCGCGCACCAGAAAGAAATCCGGGCCGCGAAATTCCCGGCGGCGTAACTGTTGATGAGTGTAGTAGACGGTAAGATTGGCGCCGATGAAAAAATCGTCCCGGTCCTGCCAACGCCACTCCAGGCTGCTGACCAGCAGCGCCAGTTGTTGATAGTGTTGGGTGCTTTCCATTTCCGGTTCATCGCTCAACAGTTGCCGGGCATCCGGCATAAGATCAGCCATTTGTAGTGCAGTGACGTACATGACAGCCTCTCCCATGTCGTCAGATGGTTTCGATGAGAAAATTTTTTCAGATTTCGACCAGATGTTGCCATCTTTCGACCCGCGGCATGGTGAGCAGTTGCTCGGCGAAAGAGAGCGCCGCCATAAGATGGACTTCCGCCGCCGCGCTCAGCAGGTCGCCCAGTTCGAACCGTTCGCCGCGAATGGCCAGTTGAAACGCCGGCGGCGGTGGACAACGGTAGATTTGGTTGTAGACGTGCAGCACGGCGGCGGGCGACAGGGCGTGGCTGGTGTAGCTGGTATCACGCGCCGGTTGCAGGCGGGTGAATTCAAACGGCGGCGGACAGGACATGCTGGCGTCCACGAACAGCGCCAGCGCCCGCCCCTCCAAATCCACCGCGTGTTCGATCTGCAACTGAAAGTCGGTGAGCAGTTCGATATCGTCCTCTTCGCCGCGCTGCTCGCATAGCTCCGCCAGCCGTTCCAGAAACAGTGGTCCCAGCGCGTCGTCACCCCGGCTGGGATTGCCGACGGCAAGAATCAACAGACCGGGGCAGCGCTGCTCAGGGAGCGTCCCTGACGGTTCCATCCGCGTCCCGCACCAGGCAATCCATCACTGCCCCACTCTCTTCCTCCACTAACTCCACGATCAGCGGCATCTGGCCCAGGGCGTGGGTAGCGCAGGACAGGCAGGGATCGTAGGCCCGCACCGCCACCTCGATCTGGTTCAGCAGCGGCTCGGTCAGTTCCTTGCCGTCCAGATAACGCTCCGCCACCTGGCGAATGGACTCGTTCATCGCCTGATTATTGTTGGTGGTGGACACGATGAGGTTGGCCTTCTCGATCAATCCATCTTCGTTGATGCGGTAGTGGTGGAACAGCGTGCCGCGCGGCGCTTCGATCACCCCGACGCCTTCGCGCGTCATCTCGCCCCGCACCACCAGTTCGTCGCCAAAAATGTCCGGGTCGAGCAGCAATTCGTGGATCGCCTCGGCGGCGTGCAACAGTTCGATCATTCGCGCCCAGTGATAGGCCAGGGTGAGGTGAACCGGCTGGCCCTCGCCCAGCGCCGCGAACTCCCGCCGCTCCTCCTCGGCCAGTGGCGTGGCGATGAAATCGCAGTTGTTGACCCGGGCCAGCGGCCCCACCCGGTACCAGCCCCGTTCCGGCCCCAGCGAGTTGATGAACGGAAACTTCATGTAGCTCCACGGCTTGACCTGCTCGCGGAGCACCTGGGCATAGCGCCGGTAATCCAGATGATCGAACAGAATCTCGCCCCGGTCGTTTATGGCCCGCAACCCGCCGTGGTACAGATCCAGGGCCCCGTCGGCGCGCACCAGGCTGAGGTAATTGGAGCGGATGGTGGCGAAATCGCCGAAATAGCCAGGGTTCAGGGCATAGGCCTGCTTGATCAGTTTAACGATGTTGCGGCCCCACTGGATCATCAGGTCGAGATCGACCAGCAGGTAATTGCGCTCCTGCAGGGTCAGCGCCTTGTTCACCCCACCGGGCACGTTACCGGTGCCGTGCACCCGTTTGCCGGCGGTGACCCGGATCACCTCCTGGCCGTACTTGCGCAGCCTGACCCCTTGGCGGGCGACGTCGGGGTAATCGGCCATCACCCCGCCGATGTTGCGGCGGGCGACCTCGGCGTCGAACTCGAACAGGAAATCCGGCGAGGCCAGATGGAAGAAATGCACCGCGTGCGATTGCAGGGTCTGGCCGTAGTGCATCAGCCGGCGGATTTTCTCGGCAGTCGGGGTGATCTCGTGCGCCCCGACCAGTTGATCGACCGCCTTGGAAGCCGCCAGGTTATGGCTGACCGGGCAAATCCCGCACAGCCGCTGCACCACCACCGGTACTTCCCAGTAGGGCCGGCCCTGGATGAATTTCTCGAAGCCGCGAAACTCGACGATGTGCAGCCGCGCCTGACGGATGTGATGGTCCCGATCCGTTAGCAGCGTGACCTTGCCGTGACCCTCGACCCGGCTGAGCGGGTCGATGGCGATCCGACACAGATATTCCGGCTGGGCAGCCGTTTCCAGGGTGCTCATGGCGCGCCTCGCTCAATCGTAATGAATCTGGGTATAGGGCAGCGCGAGCGGCTGGCCTGACAACAGTTGATTTACGAAGGTCCAGATCGCATCCGCCGACGGCGGGCAGCCGGGCAGGAAGTAGTCGATCTTCACCACTTCATGCAGCGGATGCACCTGATTCAGCAACAGCGGAATTTCCGGATCGTTGGGAATCTGGGGATTGACCAGGCCGATGCCGCGCAGATAGGACTCTTCCAGACAGTCCTTGAGGTCGTACTGGTTGCGCATCGCCGGGACGCCGCCGCTCAGCGCGCAGGCGCCGATGGCGACCAGAATCTTGCAGCGCGCCCGGAATTCCATCAGCACGTGGACGTTTTCGGCGTTGCAGACCCCGCCCTCGATCAGGCCGAGATCGCAGTCGCCCAGTTCCTTGATGTCAGTCAGCGGGCTGCGGTCCAACTCTACCCGCTCGGCCAGCTCGAACAGCCGCTCGTCCAGATCGAGCAGCGACATGTGGCAGCCGAAGCAGCCGGCCAGCGAGCAGGTAGCGATCTTCAGTTTGGGCTCAATCATGGCGGCGTCCTCCCTTGCTTTCCGAGAGCGTCGCCACGTCGCCCACCACGCTGATCGGCTTGCGGTCGTAGAGCCGCTGGCCGATGGGAATCTCGTAACCCCGGTGCTTGGTCAGAATCGCCCCGGTCGGACAGACCTGAGCGGCCTTGTCGCGGATACTGAAATCAGTCGCACCCAGCTTGCCGGACGGCGTATTGACCACCAGATGGGCCTGGATGCCTCGCCCCTGCACCGCGAAGATATTTTTGCCGTCCACGTCGCGGCTGGCCCGCACGCATAGTTCGCACAGGATGCAGCGGTTGAAATCGATCACCGCCTCGGGATGGGAAGCGTCCACCGGCCGGCGCGGATAGAAATGGGTGTAATGCGGCGCCAGCATTCCGACGTAATAAGCCACCGCCTGCAAACAGCATTTGCAGGATGCCGCGCCGGATCTCGCGGATCTCGCCGGTCTCGCTCTCCACGGTCTGGCCTGCCGCCGCCGGAGTGGTACAGGCAGCCTGCATCCGGCCGTTGACCTTGACCAGGCAGACTCGGCAACTGCCGTGCGGAGCGAACTCCCGGTTGAAGCACAGATGCGGAATGTAGACGCCGGCGGCCAGCGCAGCGGTCATAAGGGTCTGGCCGTCCTGGAACGGCACTCGCCGCCCGTCCAGCGTGAAGCTCTGCTCTTCGCTCATGGCATGGTTCCCAGCATCAGTTCCTCTTCGCGCAAATATGCGCCCGGATCGCTGCGCCCCGTCAATTGCCGGGCCTGTTCCAGCGCCGCGTCCAAATCGAAGGCCGGCTCGAAGGCGGTAGAGCGAAGCCGCCGTTCCCAGGACTCCGGGAACTGGTCGAGGCTGTCCAGCACCGGATTGGGCGCGGTCTGGCCCAGCCCGCAATGACAGGCGACCCGCATGATCCGGCCCAGCTTGCGCATCTCCTCCAGATCGTAGCGAGTGCCGTGACCGGTATGCACCTTCGTCACCAGATCGCGCATCAGCGAAGTGCCCACCCGACAGGGCGTACAGAAACCACAGCTTTCGTGGACGAAGAACTGGGTAAAGTTGCGGATGCCATCGAGGATATCGCGCTGATGGTTGAACACCATGAACGAGCCGCCGGTGGCCAAATCCTCAAAACAGATGCGCCGGTTGAACTGGCGGGCGGAAATCATGTGCCCGGCGGGGCCGGCCATTTGAATACCCTGGGCGTCCGGCGCGCCGCAATCCTCCAGAACCCGCTGCACGGTGACGCCAAAGGGGTATTCATAGATGCCGGGCCGCTCGCAGTCACCGCTGAGGCTGAGCAGCTTGGTGCCCTTGGATTCCGCTGTACCACGACTGGCGAACCAGGCCCCGCCCTCAACCGCGATCTTGGCGGCGGATGCAAAGGTCTCGACGTTGTTGACCACGGTCGGCTTGTTCAAGTAGCCATGGGTGGTTGGGAACGGCGGGCGGATGCGCGGCACCCCGTGCTTGCCTTCCAGCGATTCGATCAGCGCCGATTCCTCGCCGCAAACGTAGGCCCCGGCGCCCAAGTGGATGTCGATGTCGAAACTGAAGGTCGGGTCGTCCAGGATGGCCTCGCCCAGCAAGCCAGCCTCGCGGCGGCGCTGCAAGGTCGCCTGGAGCGAATCCAGCAGATAGCGGTACTCGCCGCGCAGGTAGACGAAACCCTGGCGGGCGCCAATGACCTGACCGCACAGGGTCATGCCTTCGAACACCAGGTCGGCGAAATCCTGCATCAACACCCGGTCCTTGAAGGTGCCCGGCTCGCCCTCGTCGGCGTTGCAGACGACGTATTTCACCTCACCCGGCGCCGAGCGGCAGGAAATCCACTTGGTAGCAGACCGGAACCCGGCGCCGCCCTGGCCGCGCAGGCCGGACTTGACCAACTCCTCCAGGATCGCCTCCGGGCCGCGCTTCAACACCGCCCGCAGTGCCGAACCGTCGGCGAAATGCCGGCCCAGCAAAATATCGGCGCGGCGGATGTTGCTGACCACCTCGAAGAACTCGCGCGGCCATTGCGCCAGCAGGATTTGTCCGTTCACCAGTTCGACGATTCGGTCCAGGCGCGCCGTGTCCAAACGGGTCAGTGCGTAGCCGTTGACCAGCGCCGCCGGCCCCTGGTCGCACATGCCAGTGCAGGAAGTCGTCCCGACCGTGACCAAACCATCCGCGCGGGTCTCGCCAATCCCGATGCCCAGCCGGTCGCAGAGATAGTGCAGCAACTCACGGTTGCCCAGCATCCGGTCGGTGATGTTGTCGCTGAACAGGATGTCGTAGGAACCGCGCGGGGCGGTATAGAGGAAGGAATAGAACTCGGCAACGCTGTGCACCTTGACGGGGGAAATATCGAGTTCCTCGGCGACCCGTTCCAGGGCCTCGGGCGACAGCCAGGTCAGATGGTCCTGCACGTCGCGCAGGATTTGCAACAACCGGGTCGGCATACCGCTGTGGCGCTGGATGATTTCACGAATCATCCCGCTGAGTGCATCAGGTTCCGCCATGGACCACCTCCGTTTTCGATGGGCCGATCCGGCGTTATGGGGCGCGGATGGCGATTTTTCTTGGACAGGCCGCTAAACCACGATTTTTCAATCATAGTCCAAGCCAGGATAAAAAGCGTTATGTCCCTATGGGTTAATGCTGACCCGCGTCGGCGTGGAACGCGATGGGCCATATCGAATCCAATAACCGGAGAAATTGCCCGCGCCGGCCCGCAACCCGCCCAGTGGCAGTTATGAGGCGGTTATGTTCTAGCTTTACTGGGGAATTACGGGCAGAATTTTATTTTTTGTGGCATACAAACTGGAGACGAGACTAGCCCATGCCGAGCCAACCACTGAAAAAATCCATCCACTGGCTACTGCTGGGATGGCTGACTGCCAGCGCCGCCCAGGCGACGGTTTATCCCTTGCCGCCTTCGGGCACGGATGTCATTGGACAAGTCAAGGTGATGTACGCTACCAGGGATGACACCCTGCTCGACATCGCTCGCCGCTACAGCCTGGGCTATGACGAAATGGTGCATGCCAATCCGGGCGTAGATCGCTGGGCGCCTGGCGAGGGCACCCCGATCGTACTGCCGACCCGTTACATCCTGCCCGATACCCCGCGCGAAGGCATCGTGCTCAACATCGCGGAGATGCGGGTGTACTACTATCCCAAGGCCAATGCTGGCGAAGAGCAGGTAGTCCACACGTACCCGGTGAGCATCGGCCGGATGGACTGGAAAACGCCGATGGGTTTGACCAAGGTGGTCGCCAAGGAAGTCGATCCGGCTTGGCGACCGCCGGCTTCGATCAAGGCCGAACACGCCGCCGAGGGCGACATCCTGCCGGATGTGGTGCCGGGTGGTCCGGACAACCCGCTGGGCCGCTACGCGATGCGCCTGGGCGTACCCGGCTATCTGATCCACAGCACCAACAAACCCTTTGGCATCGGCATGCGGGTCACGCACGGTTGCGTACGGATGTATCCGGAAGACATCGAACGCCTGTTCGGTATGGTGTCCGTCGGTACGTCGGTGCGATTGATCGACCAGCCGGTGAAAGTGGGCCGATTGAACGGTCAGTTAATGGTCGAGTCGCACGCGCCGCTGGAGGAAGATAACCTGCCGATCAAGGTCACCCTGGAACAGGCTCAGCAGGCGGTCATCGCCAAGACTGGGCCGGATATGCCCGGCGTGGATCACGCTACGCTGGAGTTGGCGGTGGAACAGGTCAGCGGTATTCCCGTACCGATTTCCATGCCGGCTTCGTACCCGGTCGCGCAACCGACGAGCCCGCTACCGGCGGAACCTAAGCCTGGGGCGCCCGCAGTCAACCGGACGCCGATCCCCTACCCGCCTGCCACGGCTTACAACACCCCACCCGCGCCGGCTTACCAGTCCGCTCCTAACCGGCCCGGCTATGCCACCCCCTACGGCAATCCGGCGGCTAATTACCCACCCCCCTACTCTTATCCACCAACTTATGCGCCGCCCGCTTATCAGCCCGCGCCGGTTTATCCCTACTCCGTTCCACCCGCAGCCCGGCCATCGGTCCGCGATCAAACCCGCGAATCTCCTGTTCTTCCCCCTCCGAGCCGGTTGTGACAGTCATAAAAAAACCCCGCTTGCGCGGGGTTTTTTCGGCCATCAAGAAGCCGGTTACTTGTACATGGACTTCTTGAACACCCGGTTGAGTTTTTCCTGGGTATCCTGACAGCAGCTATTGGCGGCATTGGCCGAATCCAGAGCTTGGCGCGCCATGGCCTTGGCCTCGTCGGCATCTTTCTTGACGGCGGCCAGATCGCTAGTGCTGGCGCAGCCAACGGTCAAACCGGCGATCAGGGCCAGCGCGGACAGCTTGGTGACGGTCTTGAGGGACATCTTTAAACTCCTTAAAAGTCTCATTTCAAACACAAAAGGTGCTAACTAACGACAGTGTCGTTAAAGCACAACCAAGTTGCAACAACACAACAAAACTATTATATAACGAAACTTGAGGTCGCGGACAATTCCAAAAGCGCTGACATCAGCGAATTTCGACCCGCATCCCCTTTTTTACCCAAGGTCTGAGGGCCTCAATCTGGTGGTTGTCCAGCGCCACGCAGCCGCTGGTCCAGTTGATACCCGCGCTGTGGATCTGCGGATCGCCCATGCCCACCCCATGAATGCCAATCTGC
>JAGTSD010000169.1 GCA_018262135.1 Pseudomonadota bacterium
GACTTCATCCAGATCGGGCGGTCCCTGCTCGCGCCCCCCACCACTCCAGGGATCGCGATTGCCGCCACCCGGCTCATTCCAGGCCATGTCGTACCTCAACATCGTCAGTTCACCGTTGATACCGCCGGGATTTCGAAACCCGAACGCACCCATTCCGCCCGCAATCCTTCCCGGCGGCGCAACCACTCCACATTCCCGCGCGACGTGCGCACCTCGATCAACCATTGGCCGTCCGGCCCAGCGTGCTCGGTCACCACCGCACCCAGATCGAACAGCCGGGCCCGCAACCGGGCCGCCAGTGGCGGCAAACACAGCCAGCCATGCACGGCCTCGCCCCGCAGCCGTTCGGTCAGCGCCGCCAGCAGCAAATCCATGCCCGCTCCGGTCGCCGCCGACACCCATACGGCCCACGCCTGGCCGTCGGCATCGCGTTCCAGGCGGGGCGGCTCGCCGCTCAAATCAATCTTGTTATACACCCGCAGTTGCGGTACCGCATCCGCGCCGATTTCCGCCAGCACGGTTTCGACCTGTTCAACCACCGCGTCCCGGTCGGGATGGCTGGCGTCAATCACCTGCAACAACAGACTGGCTTCACAGGTTTCCTGCAGAGTCGCCCGAAACGCCGCCACCAGTTCGTGAGGCAAGCGGTTGATGAACCCCACCGTATCGGCCAGCACCACCGGCTCCGCGCCCGGCAGATCCAGCCGGCGCAGGGTCGGATCCAGGGTGGCGAACAATTGATCGGCCGCGTAAACGCCTGCCTGGGTCAAGGCGTTGAACAGGGTGGATTTCCCGGCATTGGTGTAACCGACCAGCGAGACGGTCGGCAAATCCGCCTTGCGCCGCGCCCGCCGCCCCTGTTCGCGCTGGCGCTCGACCCGGTCCAACCGCAGGCGAATCTGCCGGATGCGGTCCGCCAGCAGCCGGCGGTCGGTTTCCAACTGGGTCTCGCCGGGACCGCGCAAGCCGATGCCGCCGCGCTGCCGCTCCAGGTGCGTCCAGCCACGCACCAGCCGGGTAGACAGATGGCGGAGTTGCGCCAGCTCGACCTGGAGCTTGCCTTCAAAGCTGCGCGCCCGCTGGGCGAAGATGTCCAGAATCAGGCCGGTGCGATCTACCACGCGGCATTTCAGGAAGGCTTCCAGATTGCGCTCCTGGCTCGGCGACAGGGCATGGTCGAACAGAGCGATTTCGGCCCCGTGCGCCTCGACCGCCGCGCGGATTTCCTCGGCCTTGCCGCTGCCGACGAACAGGCGCGGGTTCGGGGCGTACCGACGGCCGGTGATCAGGGCCACGCACTCAGCGCCCGCCGAGGCGGCCAGTTCCCGAAATTCGACGGTTTCCCGAGCCTCTTCGCCCCCATCCAACAGCAAACGCACCAAAATGGCGCGCTCGCCACCGCTCGGACGCTCGAACAAAGCGGCTCCCGCGCCTGCGCCCACGCCAGTCAGGGTTGGTCGCCGCCAGTGCCGCTGTCGTCCATCGCCAGATTCAGCCGCACGTTGCGTACCGGCACGACCGTGGAAATGGCGTGCTTGTAGATCATCTGGCTGACGCTGTTCTTCAGCAGCACTACGAATTGGTCGAAGGATTCGATCTGGCCCTGCAACTTGATGCCGTTGACCAGATAGATCGAAACCGGAATCCGCTCCTTGCGCAAGGCGTTCAGGAACGGCTCTTGAAGGGAATGACCTTTTGCCATCATGACTCTCCCCTGTTGTTATGAAAGCTGGGAATAACACATCGAAATGAGTGCGAAAAATACTCGCTAAAAATTCAAAAAAAACAGATGGCGTTCAGCAAAATACGTGCCTGTTCCCCGGGACATTCCGCCGGACAGTCGGCGCATCACTTCCCATGATGTGTGGCCCGTGGGACCATCGAAAATCGCAGGGTAGATCGCCAGGACCCGAGCGGAGGCGATCCACCAAAAACGTTGGCATTTTACCATAAGCCCTCTGGCATATTCCGAAAAAACCCCTGCTCGCGCAGGCGGACGAAGACTTGATCCAGCCGGCGATTCTCGTCGCCGTCCAGCCAGATGGCCCCCGACTCCGCGCGCAGCCAGGTCAGTTGCCGCTTGGCGAACTGGCGAGTGGCCACGATGCCGCGCTCCACCATCGCCGCGTAATCCAGCCTGCCGTCCAGGTACGACCAAACCTGCCGGTAACCGACCGCCCGCATGGAGGGCCGGTCCGGATCGAGGTCGCCACGAGCGTGCAGACGCTCCACCTCGGCGACAAAGCCCTGCTCCAGCATGAGCCTGAACCGGCGTTCGATCCGTTCGTGCAACACGGCCCGATCCGCCGGCGCCACGATCAGCTTGACGATTCTGAACGGCAAAGATTCGTTGCGCGAACGGGCACAAAGTTCCGTCAACGGCTGGCCGGTTAGTTGATGCACTTCGAGCGCCCGCTGGATCCGTTGGGAGTCGGAGGGATGGATGCGCGCCGCCGCCGCTGGATCAAGCCGCGCCAACCGGGCGTGCAGAGCGGTGCTGCCCTGCTCGGCCAACTCTGCCGTCAGCCGGGCGCGAAGAGCGGGATCGGCGGACGGCAGTTCGGCCAGCCCCCGTTCCAGCGCCCGAAAATAGAGCATCGTCCCGCCCACCAGCAGCGGCGTATGACCAGCGGCCTGAATGGCGGCGATCTCGCGCAAGGCGTCGGCGCGGAACTGGCCGGCAGAATAGGTTTCAGCCGGGTCGAGGATGTCCACCAGGCGATGGGGCGCGATACGGCGGGTTTCCCGATCCGGCTTGGCCGTGCCGATGTCCATCCCCCGGTAGACCAGCGCCGAATCCACGCTGATGATCTCGAACGGCAGCCGTTGCACCAATTCCACCGCCAGCGCGGTTTTGCCGGACGCGGTCGGCCCCATCAGGCACAGCACAGGGGGACGGGGATCGGTGGTGGTCATCGCCCGCGCCGGAACAGCCGGTCCAGTTCAGCCAGTGTCAGTTGCGCCCAGGTCGGGCGACCGTGATTGCACTGGCCGCCATGGTCGGTGCGCTCCATATCGCGCAACAGGGCATGCATTTCCAGCAGGTTGAGCGCCCGGTTGGCCCGCACCGCACCGTGACAGGCCAGACTGCCCAGCACCTCCAGAATGGCTCGCTCGGAACGGTCGCTGGCTTCGTGCGCCGCCAGATCGGCCAGCAGATCGCGCACCAGTCCGGCGATGTCCAGTCCGGCCAGCAGAACCGGGATTTGCCGGACCACCACGGTTTCCGGCCCCAGCACCGCCACCTCCAACCCGGCCTGGGCGAATAGCGCACTGTGGTCCTCGACCCACTGGCGCTCGCGCGGCCCGACCGCGACCGTCACTGGGACCAGCAGGGCCTGAGTCTGGATGCCGCCCTGTGCCAGCGCCGATTTCAGGCGTTCGTACAGGATGCGTTCATGGGCAGCATGCATGTCCACCACCACCAGCCCGGCGCGGTTTTCAGCCAAAACGTAGCAGCCGTGCAATTGCGCCAGCGCGTAACCCAGTGGCGGCGGTTCGGCGACCTCGTCCAGGGAGGCGGCGGCAGGCCTGGCTTCCGCCGGCAGCGGGGACCCGTGAAGCTCGCCATACGCCGCCAACTGCTGGCTCACTGCCAGCGGCAAGCCAGACTGACGGGCTTCCGCGCCGCCGTTCCATCCACGGCTAAATCCACCCGATGGCCACGGTCGCGCGCTGGTTTGCAATGCTGGCGCTGGCGCCGGTGCGCTGCCAGGCCGTGCGGCCGCCAGCGCAGTCTGGAGGCTCTGGCGGACAAAGGCATGGATCAGCGCCGACTCCCGGAAGCGTACTTCATGCTTGGCCGGATGAACGTTGACATCCAGCGCCGCCGACTCCAGTTCCAGGTGCAGCACGAGCGCCGGATGGCGGCCCTGGGGCAGCACGTCCTGAAAGGCCAGCCGCACGGCGTGGGCCAGGGTCCGGTCCCGGACCGGCCGGCCGTTGACGAAGAAATACTGCTGGTCCGGCTGAGCGCGGGCGACCGCCGGCAGGCCAAGCCAACCCCACAGCCGCAGTCCGGCGTCGGCGCGATCCAGAAACACGCTGGCGGCAGCGAACTCACGGCCGAGTAGTTCCGCGACCCGTCGGGTGCGGGCCTCCTCGCTAGCGGCGGGTTCCAAATCCAGCACCGCCCGCTGGTTATGCCACAGGCCAAAACCGACCGCGAACCGGCTCAGCGCGAGTCGGACGAGGTTGTCCTCGATGTGGCCGAATTCGGTGCGTTCGCCGCGTAAAAACTTGCGGCGGGCCGGAACGTTGAAGAACAGATCGCGGGCTTCCACCGTGGTCCCAACCGGATGCGACGCCGGCAAAGGTTCGCCGACCGTGTCGCCGCCATCGCCGGTGACACGCCAGCCGGTCTCCTGACCGGCGAAGCGGGAGGTAAGGATCAGCCGGGAAACCGAAGCGATGCTGGGCAGGGCCTCGCCGCGAAAGCCGAGGCTGGCGACGTGTTGGAGATCGTCGAAGCTGATAATTTTGCTGGTGGCGTGGCGGCTCAGCGCCAGCGCCAGATCGTCGGGATGAATACCGGAGCCGTTATCGCGCACCCGGATCAGCCGGGTCCCACCCTGCTCCACCTCGACCGTGATGCGGGTCGCGCCGGCATCCAGGCTGTTTTCCAGCAACTCCTTGACTACCGAGGCCGGGCGTTCGACCACCTCGCCGGCGGCGATCTGGCTGACCAGTTGCGGCGGCAGCCGCTGGATGCGCGCGATCACCGTGAGGAGAATCCCGCGATGGGTGGGTAAGGGAGCGAAGAAAATAGAAAACAGGATACAGGAAATAGAGACCTTTGATTCCCTATTTCCTATATCGCTATTTGCTATTTGCTATTTGCTATTCACTTGATCACCTTCTGCAAGGCTTCCAGCACCTGCCTGGCACCCGCCGAACTGTCGGGCTGGTCGCTGGCATCGCGCACGACGACGATGGTCTGTTGACCCTGACCCGACAACCGGACCCGATAACGGGTCCC
>JAGTSD010000464.1 GCA_018262135.1 Pseudomonadota bacterium
AAATACCACTCGCCGCCGAGACACCATCCGCCACATCGGAATCTTCGGAATCCCTCCTCAAGCGCTCACCCCAATCAGCGCTGGAACATCTGAAGAAGGTTTCCACGGTCAAGCGCGACGGGGCCCTGAGCGTCCCCCACACGCCAGTGAAATCTCAGCCTTCTTCGCGTTCGACGCCAGAAATCCAAATTTCGGCCAGGGAGATGGCCACGGAGGCTTCCGAAACCACCATCGAATCCCCGCCAGTTAACTGGAGCCGTATCTTGCTGATGGTCTTCGCGGTTTCAAGCTTGTCGGGGATCGGCATGCTCGCCTATCAGTACTTCAATGCCGTGCAGGAGCAGCGCCAGCGGGAAGCGGCAGCCTTGCAACAGCGCCAGCAGGAGGAAGCAGCGCGCCTGGCTCAGGAAGCAGCTCGAAACCGTGAGGCGGAAATCGCCCGTTATCTCGAACAGGCCCGCGGCGCTATCAACGCCACCAACTGGACGCTGGCCACTAAATATGTGGATCGAGCGGCGGCGCTCGACCCCGGTCACCCGGCGCTGGCCGCCGTCCGGGCCGAACTGGCCGCCGCCGAACGGCCCAGGGCCACGCTCAAGACCCAAACCGAGAAAACCACCGGACTCGAACTGAGCTGGATCGAAGGAGGCTGCTTCAACATGGGCAGTTCCCTGATCGAACGGGATCGCGGCCGGGATGAGGCCCCCCATCAGGTCTGCGTCAAGGGCTTCTGGATAGGCAGGACCGAAATCAGCAATGCTCAATTCCGCCGCTTCCGATCCGCGCACAACAGCGGCTCCTTTGAGGGACATCTCCTGAACGAGGATGCCCAGCCTGCCGTCAATCTAAGCTGGAACGACGCGAAAGCCTTCGCCGAATGGCTGTCCTGGGAATCGGGTTCCAACCAGCGCTTTCGGCTGCCCACTGAAGCCGAGTGGGAATATGCCGCGCGGGCCGGCGCGACGACCCGGTACTTCTGGGGCGACGAGATCGATCCCCGCTACGCCAATTTCTCCGACCGCAACGATCCAACCGGCGCTTCGATCGGCAGTCTGGACGATAGCCACGCGGTCACCGCGCCGGTGGGGAGCTACCAGCCCAACGCCCTGGGCCTGTTCGACATGGCCGGCAATGTCTGGGAATGGACCTGCTCGGACTACAACCCCAACTACAACGGCGACGAGCAACGCTGCTCGACCGTGCGGCCCAACGACGGGCAACGGGTTGTCCGGGGCGGTTCCTGGAACAACGGCGCGGGCGAAATGCGCCTGGCCGAACGCCTGCCCCGCAAACCGGAGTACCGCGATGCGATGACCGGTTTCCGGATCATCATGGAAGAGCCCGGCGTTATCCCCTAACGAAGGCAGTTTGCAAGGCCCGGCTACGCGCCCAGATAGGCTTCCTTGACCCGGGGATCGCCCAGCAATTCACGGCCGGCGCCGGACAGAATGATGCCGCCGGTTTCCAGCACGTAGGCGCGGGACGCGATCCGCAGGGCCATGTTGGCGTTCTGCTCCACCAGCAGGATGGTGGTTCCCGACCGGTTGATGTCCTCGATCACCCGGAAGATCTCCTGCACCAGCCGCGGCGACAGCCCCATGGAGGGCTCGTCCAGCAGCAGCAGCCGGCCCCGGCTCATCAGCGCCCGTCCCACCGCCAGCATCTGCTGCTCGCCGCCGGACAGGGTCACCGCCAGCATCTGCTGCTCGCCGCCGGACAGGGTGCCGCCCGGCTGGCGCTGGCGCTCCCTGAGCCGCGGAAAGATCGCGAACACCCGGTCGTAATCAGCTTCGATCTCGCCCTTGTCGGTCCGCTGCCAGGTCGCCAGCCGCAAGTTTTCCAGCACCGTCAGATTGCCGAAGATGCCCCGGCCCTCAGGGACGTGGGCGATGCCCAGCCCGACGATCCGGTGGGCCGGCACCCGTTTGAGATCCTGACCTTCGAACACGACGGCGCCGCCGTAGGGCATCAGGCCCGAAACCGCGCGCAGGATGGAGGTCTTGCCCGCCCCGTTGGCGCCGATCAGCGTGACGATCTCGCCCTTCAGCACGGTGAAGGACACGCCATGCAACGCCCGGATGCCGTCGTAATGGACCTCCAGGTCGCGCACTTCCAGTTGCATGTCCTCGAACCCATTCGTTCCGTCGTTCATCCGACCGGCCCCTCGCCCAGGTAAGCCTCCAACACCTTGGGATCGTTCTGGATCGCCTCGGGCGGCCCCTCCTCGGGCGGCCCCTCGGCCAGGGTTTCGCCGAAATCCAGCACCTTGATCCGCTCGCAGATGCCCATCACCAGCTTCATCTGGTGCTCGATCAGCAGGATGGTGAGCTTGAACTCCTGGCGAATCCACTGAATGAATTCCATCAACTGATCGATCTCGTTCGGGTTCATCCCCGCCGCCGGTTCGTCCAGCAGCAACAGTTCCGGGTCGATGGCCAGCGCCCGGGCGATTTCCAGTCGCCGCTGCGAGCCGTAGGGCAGATTTTTGGCGGTCTCGCCGGCCAGATGCTCCAGCTTGAAAATACTCAGCAACCGCTGGGAATTCTCGATGATGCGCTGTTCCTCCCGGCGATAGCGACCCAGGTGCAGTAGCGCCTCCAGCGGGCTGTAGCGGGAATGGGCGTAGTGGGCGATGCGCACGTTGTCCAGCACCGACAGGTCGCGAAACAGCCGGATGTTCTGAAAGGTGCGGCCCACCCGCAGCGCGGTGATCTGGTGCGGGGTCTTGCCCACCAGTTCGGTCTCCCGGAGTCGGATGCTGCCCTCGCTGGCCCGGTAAACCCCGGTGATCAGGTTGAAGATCGTGGTTTTGCCCGC
>JAGTSD010000011.1 GCA_018262135.1 Pseudomonadota bacterium
GCGCGCGCCGCGTACCTGCAGGTGATCAATACCGATTTTTTCCAGGACAAGGGCGACGCGTACTTCGTGCGGGAGGTGGACGTACCGGCCCACCGGGGCATGATTTTGGACCGCAACGGCGAGCCGTTGGCAGTCAGTTCGCCGGTGGATTCGATCTGGGTGGATCCACGGGAATTTCTCGGCCAGCGCGACCGTTGGCCGCAGTTGGCGGCGGCGCTGGAAATGACGGTGGCGGAACTGGAGCAAAAACTGGCCGGACGCGGCCGGTTCGCCTGGCTGCGCCGGCACCTGGCGCCGAGCGCGGCCCAGCGAGTTCTGGATCTCGACATTCCCGGCGTGTATGGCCGGCGCGAATATCGCCGCTATTACCCGGACGCTGAGGTGACCTCGCACCTGCTGGGTTTCACCGACATTGACGATGCCGGCCAGGAAGGCCTGGAAAAGGCGTTCGAGAGCCAGTTGCGGGGGACACCGGGCCAGAAGCGGGTGATCCAGGATCGGCTGGGCCGGGTGGTGGCTGAGGTGGAAAACCTGCGGGCGCCGCAACCGGGCCAGACGCTGACGCTGAGCATCGACCGACGCCTGCAATACCTGGCCTACCGCGCGCTTAAGACGGCGGTGCTGCAGAACAGGGCCAGCGCTGGTGCGGCAGTGATTGTGGACGTACGCTCCGGGGAAATCCTGGCGATGGTGAACCAGCCCGCCGGCAACCCCAACAACCGCGCCGAGCTGCATGGCGATCTGCTGCGCAACCGGGCGATCACCGACGTGTGCGAGCCGGGCTCGACCGCTAAACCCTTCACTGTCGCCATGGGCCTGGAGAGCGGCAAGTGGACGCCCGGCACGCGGGTGAATACCGCTCCGATGCGGATCGGGCGCTACACGGTGCATGATACCCATAATTACAAGACACTCGATGTCACTGGCATCATCAGCAAGTCCAGCAACGTCGGCGTCACCAAGATCGCACTGTCGCTGCCAGCAGAGCGGCTATGGCAGTTGTATAAAAACCTGGGTTTCGGTACGCCGACCGGGGTGGCGGGGAAGGACAGCGAACAGGCCGGCGTGCTGCGCCATTTCAGCAAGTGGGCCGAAATCGGCCACGCCAACCATTCCTTTGGTTACGGCTTTTCCCTCACCATCCTGCAACTGGCCCAGGCGTACACCGTGCTGGCGGCGGATGGGGTGCGTCGGCCACTGACTCTGGTCAAGCGCGAGCAGCCACCCGGCCCGGCCGACGAGCGGCGGGTACTGGCGGCTTCGGCGGTGCGGCAGGTGCGGGCAATGATGGAACATGTGGTATCCCGGGAAGGCACCGGATTAAAGGCCAGCGTGCCGGGTTATCGGGTGGCGGGCAAGACCGGTACGGCGCGCAAGCTGTCTGGTGGACGCTACACCAATCGCTACTTCGCTCTGTTCGCCGGCATGGCGCCGGCCAGCAATCCCCGGCTGGTGATGGTGGTCCTGATCGACGAGCCCAAGGGTGGGGCGTATTACGGCGGCACGGTGGCGGCGCCGGTGTTCAGCGCGACCATGGGCGGCGCACTGCGCATTCTCAACGTGACCCCGGACGATCTGCCGAACCTGCGTCTGGCCGGTGGCGGGCCGACCACGAGTGCGACGCCATGAATCGGCTGATGACCTTGGGACAGTTGCTCGCCGGTTTCGCCGAGGTGCCGCTGGCACTGGCCGACCTTCCGGTGAGTGGGTTGGCAGCGGACAGCAACGCAGTGCGGCCGGGCGATGTCTTTTTCGCCCTGCGCGGCGGGCGCCGGCATGGGCTGGAATTTCTGGACGCGGTGCGGGCCGCGGGCGCGCAGATCGTGCTGTGCGAGCCGCCCTGTGAGGGTCCGCTGCTGGAGGAGGGAACAGCGCTACCGTTGTTGGCCATCCCGCATTTGCGCCGCAACATGGGGCGGATGGCCAGCCGGTTTTACGGCGAACCCTCGCAGCAGTTGCGGGTGGTGGGCATCACCGGCACCGATGGCAAGACCTCCTGTGCTCATTTTATCGCTCAGGCGCTCGGCGACGCCGACAGCGGGCCATGCGGCATTCTCGGTACGCTGGGTGCGGGTGTGTATGGCGCGACCGAACCTTCGCTGCACACGACGCCCGACTCACTGGCGGTGCAGCGCTGGCTGGCGGGGCTGGTCGTCGCCGGCCGGCGTTACGCGGCGATGGAAGTGTCTTCGCACGCCTTGGACCAGGGGCGAGTGAGCGGGGTCCAGTTCGCGGTAGCGGTGCTGACCCAGTTGAGCCGGGATCATCTGGACTACCACGGGACGCTGGAAGCTTACGGTGCGGCCAAGCGCCGGCTGTTTTTTGACCATCAACCCGGCTGGGCGGTGCTCAATCTGGATGATGCCTTCGGGCGCGGGATCGCCGCCGGGCGCGGCAGCCATTCCCAAACCATTGGTTATGGCCTCGGCGCGCGGCCAGAGCGGCTGGAGCGGTTCGTCTGGGGTGAGAATCTGAAATTGTCGCCCGCCGGTCTGGAGTTACAGGTCCGCTCGTCGTGGGGCGACGGTGAGTTGCGGGCTGGATTGCTGGGGCGGTTCAACGCCCACAACCTGCTGGCGACCCTGGCGACCCTGCTGGCGCTGGAGATGCCGCTGAACCAAGCGTTGGCGCGGGTGGGCCGGTCGGCTACGGTGCCGGGGCGGATGGAGCGGCTGGGCGGTGGTCCCGGCGAACCGCTGGCGGTGGTGGACTATGCCCATACCCCCCATGCGCTGGAGCAGGCGTTGAACGCCCTGCGGGAACACGGTGGCAGCCGGCTGTGGTGCGTGTTTGGCTGCGGCGGCGACCGCGATCCTGGCAAGCGGCCCCTGATGGGCGCGGCGGCCGAGCGGCTGGCCGACCGGGTGATCGTCACCAATGACAACCCCCGCACCGAGGATCCGGATCGGATCATCGCCGATATTCTGGCTGGAATGCGGCAGCCTGCGGCGGCAACGGTGATTCAGGATCGTCGCGCCGCCATCCGGCACGCGCTGACCCAGGCCCAGGCTGGCGATCTGGTGCTGATCGCCGGCAAGGGACATGAGGATTATCAGATTGTTGGTACGAAGCGGTCGCCATTCAGCGATCGTGCCGTGGCCATTGAAGCGTTGTCCAGCAAAACCAAGGATTGAAATCAATTGATGACCCGGGAATTCATCCCCCTGTACCTGCGCGAAGCCGCCCATCTGCTGGATGGCGAGGCGATGGGCGCGGATGTCGCTTTCAACGCGGTTAGCACCGACAGCCGCCAGTTGTCCCCTGGCATGTTGTTTGTAGCCCTGGTCGGCCCGAATTTCGACGGGCATAACTTCATCGCCGCCGCCCGCGAGCGGGGCGCAGTCGCGGCGCTGGTCAGCCGGCCGGTGGCCGATCCGCTGCCGCAACTGCGGGTGGCCGATACCCGGCTGGCGCTGGGCCGACTGGCGGCGGCGTGGCGTTCCCGCTTCACCGGCCCGCTGATCGCCCTGACCGGCAGCAACGGCAAGACCACGCTCAAGGAAATGATCGCAGCCATCCTGCGGGGCCGGGGACCGACGCTGGCCACCGAGGGCAATCTCAACAACGACATCGGCGTGCCGCTGAACCTATTGCGGCTGAACGGGGAACACGCCTACGCCGTGATCGAGATGGGCGCCAATCATCCCGGCGAGATCGCCTATCTGACCCTCCTGGTGCAACCCGACGTGGCGATCATCAATAACGCCGGTCCCTGCCATCTGGAAGGCTTCGGCGATGTGGCCGGGGTGGCGCGCGCCAAGGGCGAGATTTTCCAGGGCCTGAGGCCGAACGGCGTGGCGGTCATCAACCGCGACGATGAGTACGCCGATTACTGGGTTGGGCTGAATCCGGGCCGGCGGATCGTGGATTGCGGGCTGGACCGGCCGGCGGCGGTGCGCGGCCAAATCCTGGATTCCGCCAGCAACCGATTCCGGCTGAGCGCTGGCGGTCAACAGGCGGACATTGAGTTGCCAGTGCCAGGCCGACACAACGTCCGCAACGCCTTGGCGGCGGCGGCGGCGGCGCTGGCGGTCGGCGCGACGCTGGAGGACATCCGCCGGGGGCTGGAAAGCCTGCGCGGCGTCGGCGGGCGGCTGCAACGCCTGCCGGGTCGCCACGGCGGCGCGGTAATTCATGACGCTTATAACGCCAATCCGGCCTCGCTGGCGGCGGCGCTGGAAGCGGTGGGCGCCGGGCCGGGCCGCAAGTGGCTGGTGCTGGGCGACATGCGGGAGCTGGGGCCGGCGGCGGATGAATTGCACGCGCATTCCGGGAGTGAAGCCAGAGTCGCCGGTTTCGAGCGGCTGTACGCCCTGGGTGAGCACAGCCGCGCGGCCGTGGCGGCATTCGGAACCGGCGCTTCGCATTTTGACGACGTGGATGCGCTCGTTGCCGACCTGAACCGCGATCTTCAGCAGGGCGGCGAACCCACCGTCGTGCTGGTCAAGGGTTCGCGCGGGATGCGGATGGAACGGGTGGTGGCGGCGTTGATGGATGCAGGGGAACGATCCACGAACCTGGAGGGACACGGCTGATGCTGGTGCTGCTGGCGGAGTGGTTGGCCGATCATTTTTACAGTGGGTTCAACGTCTTTCAGTATCTGACGCTGCGGGGCATTCTCGGCGTGCTCACGGCGCTGGCCATCGCCCTGCTCGTCGGACCCACCATGATCCGGCGGTTGAGCCGCGACCAGATCGGCCAGCACATCCGCGAGGACGGTCCCAAAAGCCATTTTTCCAAGGCCGGTACTCCGACCATGGGCGGGGCGCTGATTCTGGTCGCTATCGCGGTCGCGACGCTGTTGTGGGCAGACCTGCGCAACCGCTATGTCTGGATCGTGCTGCTGACCACGCTGGCGTTCGGCGCCATCGGCTGGCTGGATGATTACAAGAAGCTGGTGCTGCGCAATTCCAAGGGGTTGTCGGCGCGCGCCAAGTATTCCTTTCAGTCCGGCGCCGGCCTGGCGGCGGCGCTGCTGCTGTACTTCACCGCCCAGGCGCCGGTGGAGACCCAGTTGATCGTGCCGTTCTTCAAGAACGTCGCCCTGAACCTGGGCTGGCTCTTTATCCCGCTGGCATATTTCGTCATCGTCGGCTCCAGCAACGCCGTCAATCTCACCGACGGGTTGGACGGGCTGGCCATCGTGCCGACCGCCATGGTCGCCGGGGCGCTGGCGGTGTTCTGCTACGCCTCCGGCGCTGGCGGTGTTCTGCTACGCCTCCGGCAACCGGATCTTCGCCGACTATCTGGGCATTCCCCATGTACCCGGGGTGGGCGAGATCATGGTGTTCTGTGCGGCGATGGTCGGGGCCGGGCTGGGCTTTCTCTGGTTCAACGCCTATCCGGCTCAGGTGTTCATGGGCGACGTCGGGGCGCTGGCGCTGGGCGCGGCGCTGGGCGTGGTAGCGGTGGCGGTGCGCCAGGAACTGGTGTTGTTCGTGATGGGGGGGGTGTTCGTGATGGAGACCGTGTCGGTCATCCTGCAAGTGGCCTCGTTCAAGCTCACGGGGCGACGCATTTTCCGCATGGCTCCGTTGCACCATCACTTTGAACTGCAGGGCTGGCCAGAACCCCGGGTCATCGTCCGCTTCTGGATCATCACCATCATGCTGGTGCTGATCGGCCTGGCCACCTTGAAAATCCGGTAAGAGGAGACGCGCGGATGCTGCGACTGGATGGAACCACGCTGGTGGTCGGACTCGGCAAGAGCGGCTTGTCCGCCGCGCGGGCGTTGCAGGCGCTGGGCGCCGCTTTCGCCGTGACCGACAGCCGCGCCGATCCGCCGGGACTGGCGGCGCTGCGGGCGGAATTTCCCGATGCGCCCTGCTATCTGGGCGGGTTCGATCCAGCCGTGTTCGCCGGTACGGCGCGACTGCTGGTCAGTCCCGGCGTGGCGGTGACGACGCCGGCCATTGCCGAAGCAGCGGCGCGCGGCGTACCGGTCTGGGGCGACATCGAACTCTTGGCCCGGCTGACCCAGGTTCCCGTCGCGGCCATCACCGGCTCCAACGGCAAGAGCACGGTCACTACCCTGCTGGGACTGATGGCCGAGCGGGCCGGGGTTCGGGCGGCGGTGGGCGGCAATCTCGGTACCCCGGCGCTGGAACTGTGGCTGCGCGACGAGCGGAATGCCGCCGTGGCGCCGGAGGTGTACGTGCTGGAACTGTCCAGCTTCCAGTTGGAGACTACCCACAGCCTGAATGCTCGGGTGGCGACGGTGCTGAACATCAGCCCGGACCACATGGACCGCTACGACAGCCTGGATGACTACATCGCCGCCAAGCGGCGCGTGTTCCGGGGCGACGGGACGCTGGTGGTCAACGCCGACGATCCGGCGGTGATGGCGATGGTCGAGCCAGGGCGGAACGTCGTGCGTTTCACCCAGGCCGAGCCGCGCGAAGATGAGTTCGGCCTGCGCCGCGAAGGCGGCGAGACCTGGCTGGCATACGGCCCGGACCGCTGGATCGCAGCGGCGGAACTGAAGATCAGTGGTGATCACAACCTCGCCAACGCCTTGGCGGCGCTGGCCATGGGGCACGTGCTGGGCCTGCGCCGCGAAGGCATGCTGGCGGCGCTGCGGGAATTCGCCGGCCTGGCGCACCGGACCGTACTGGTGCGAGAGCATGGTGGCGTGCGCTGGTACGACGATTCCAAGGGCACCAACGTCGGTGCAACGATCGCCGCGGTGCGCGGCCTGCCGGGCAGGGTGGTACTCATCGCCGGCGGTGATGGCAAAGGCCAGGATTTCAGTCCGCTGCGGGCGGCGCTGGCCGCCAAGGCGCGGGCGGTAGTGCTGATCGGCCGCGACGCGCCGCTGATCGCCGCCGCGCTGGGCGACAGCGCGCCCTTGCACTCGGCGGCGGATATGGATGAAGCGGTGGCGCTGGCCGCTCGACTGGCTCAGCCAGGCGACTGCGTCCTGCTGTCGCCGGCCTGCGCCAGCTTCGACATGTTCAGCAATTATGAAGAGCGCGCGGCGGTGTTCGTCGCGGCGGTGCGGAGATTGCCGGAATGCTGAGCGCAACCGCCGGTATTGCTACGAACCGGAACAATCACTTGCCGCGCGCCGGCGCGGGCCAGTCCGCCCTGCCGTTCCCCGATCCCTGGGTGCTAGTCCCGGCCCTGCTGCTGCTGGCGCTCGGTTTGCTGATGGTGGCTTCGGCCTCGATGCCGATCGCCGACCGCCAGACCGGTCAGCCCTTTTATTTCCTGTTTCGTCAGGGCCTCTATGTACTGGTCGGCCTGCTGGTGGGCGGAATCGTGTATCAGATTCCAGTGGCACGCTGGCGGCGAGCGGGGCCGCTGTTGCTGCTGGCGGCCATCGTTCTGCTGGTCCTGGTGTTGATCCCCGGCATCGGCAGGGAGGTCAACGGCAGCACGCGGTGGATCGGCGCAGGTCCCATCAACATCCAGGCGTCGGAAGTCGCCAAGCTGTTCGCCCTGATCTACGTCGCCGACTATCTCAAGCGGCGCGGCGACGAATTGCGGACTGCCGATTTCCGCACCTCGGCGCTGGCGCTGTTCCGGCCGATGGTCGTGCTGGCGATATTGGCAGTCCTGCTGCTGCTGGAACCGGATTTCGGGAGCGTGGTGGTGCTGATGGCGACCGCGCTGGGCATGGTGTTCCTGGCTGGGGTCAATCTCTGGCAGTTTGGCGCCTTGCAGGTCGGGACCGTGGCGGTGATGGCGGTGTTGATTTTGTCTTCGCCCTACCGGCTGGAGCGGGTTTTAAGTTTTCTCAATCCCTGGGCGCATCCCGAAACCAGCGGCTACCAGTTGGTCCATTCGCTGATCGCCATCGGCCGCGGCGAACTGTTTGGGGTCGGACTGGGCGCCAGCGTGGAAAAGTTGTTTTATCTGCCCGAGGCCTATACCGATTTCCTGTTCGCGGTGCTGGCCGAGGAGCTGGGGCTGGTCGGCATCCTGACCGTCATCGCCTTGTTCGTGACTCTGGTGTGGCGGGCTTTCATTATTGGGCAGCGTGCGGAACGACTGGATCTGAAGTTTTCGGCCTGGCTGGCCTATGGCATCGGTCTGTGGTTTGGCATCCAGGCGCTGTTCAACATGGGCGTCAACATGGGCGTGTTGCCGACCAAGGGATTGACCTTGCCGCTGATGAGCTATGGCGGCAGCAGCGTGGTGGTGATGTGCATGGCGCTGGCGGTGCTGTTGCGGATCGATGTCGAAACCCGTGCCGGGGGAGTACACGAGGAATGAGCGGCAAGCCTCGAGTCCTCATCATGGCCGGCGGAACCGGTGGCCACGTATTTCCCGCACTGGCAGTTGCCACGTGGCTGCTGGCGCGCGGCGTAGCGGTAACGTGGATGGGAACCCGGGCCGGCCTGGAGGCGACTCTCGTGCCGAAAGCGGGTATCCCGGTCGAGTGGATCGAGGTCAGTGGCCTGCGGGGCAAGGGGCTGAGCCGCAAGTTGCGAACGCCGCTCATGCTGGGGCGGGCGCTGTGGCAGGCCGGCGCGATCCTGCGGCGGCTGCGCCCGCGCGTGGTGCTGGGCATGGGCGGGTTCGCCAGCGGTCCGGGCGGGATGATGGCCCGGTGGCTGGGCATTCCGCTGGTGGTACACGAGCAGAACGCTATTGCCGGCATGACCAATCGCTGGCTGTCGCGGTTCGCCAGCCAGGCGCTGGAAGCGTTTCCCCAGACCTTTCCTCCGGCGCGGCGAGCGATCACCGTCGGCAATCCGGTGCGCCAGTCTATCGCCGACCTGCCGCCGCCCGAGGAACGGTGGGCTGGCCGCGGCGGCCGGCCCCGGTTGCTGGTGCTGGGCGGTAGCCAGGGCGCCCGCGCACTCAATCAGATGGTGCCGCAAGCCCTGGCGTTGTTCGGCGCCGACGACCGCCCGGAGGTCTGGCATCAGGCCGGCGGTCAGTTGCACGAAGCCGCCGAAACCGCCTACCGGGACGCCGGCGTGACGGCGCGGTTGACGCCATTCATTGAGGACATGGCGGAGGCTTACGGCTGGGCCGATCTGGTGCTTTGCCGGGCGGGGGCATTGACGATCGCGGAACTGGCGGCGGCGGGGGTCGGTGCGGTGCTGGTGCCGTTCCCGTTCGCGGTGGACGACCACCAGACCGCCAACGCCCGGTTTCTGGAACAGGGCGGTGCAGCTCTGATCCGTCAGCAGGCCGAACTGGATGCCGGGCGGCTGGCCGCAACCCTGCGCGAACTGCTCGGCGACCGCGCCCGCCTGCTGAACATGGCGATAGCAGCCCGGCGCCTGGCGAAAATGAATGCTGCCGAACAGGTGGCGCGGGCGTGCCTGGAACAGGCGCGCTCCTGAACGAACGATGGATGCAACGAGTTCGATAATATGGATAAACCGGTGATCAGGACCATTCCCGAAGCCTGGCGCGACATGCGCCGGATTCGTCAGGTACATTTTGTCGGCGTCGGCGGGGCCGGCATGAGCGGCATCGCTGAGGTGTTGCTGAACCTGGGCTATCGCGTGTCCGGCTCCGACCTGCGCGCCAGCGCGGTGACGGCGCGGCTGGCCCAGTTGGGCGCGACGATTCATCAGGGTCATGTCGCCGAGCACGTCGCCGGCTGCGACGCCGTGGTGATTTCCAGCGCGGTGGCCGAGGACAATCCGGAAGTGATGGCGGCGCGGGCGGCGCGGATTCCGGTAGTGCCGCGCGCCGAGATGCTGGCCGAATTGATGCGGTTCCGCTACGGCGTGGCGGTGGCCGGGACGCATGGCAAGACCACCACCACCAGCCTGATCGCCAGCCTGCTGGCCGAGGGCGGACTGGACCCGACGTTTGTCATCGGTGGCCGGCTGAACAGCGCCGGCGCGAACGCCAAACTGGGCGCGGGTCGCTATCTGGTGGCCGAGGCCGACGAGAGCGACGCTTCGTTTCTGTTCCTGCAACCGATGGTGGCGGTGGTCACCAACATTGACGCCGATCATCTACCGACCTACGGCGGTGATTTCGAGCGCCTGCGCACGACCTTCGTCGAGTTCCTGCATCATCTGCCGTTCTACGGACTGGCGGTGCTGTGCGCCGACGATCCGCAGGTGCGGACGATCCTGCCGCGCCTGAGCCGGCCAGTGCTGACTTACGGCACCACCGATGACTGCGACGCCCGGGCCACGGACATCGTCCAGGATGGATTGCGCACCCGTTTCCTGGTGCATCTGCCGAATCTGGAGACCCCACTGCCCATTACGCTGAATCTGCCGGGCCGCCACAGCGTATTGAACGCGCTGGCGGCCATCGCGGTGGCGAACGAACTGGGGATCTCGGAACCTGCGATCCGCCGCGCCCTGCTGAACTTCCAGGGTATCGGCCGGCGGTTCCAGCAACATGGCGAGTTGAAGCTGCCCGATGGCGGCCGCGCCACCGTGATGGACGATTACGGCCACCATCCGCGCGAGATTCAGGCGGTGCTGAACGCGCTGCGTGGCGCCTGGCCGGAGCGGCGGCTGGTACTGGCCTTCCAGCCGCACCGGTTTACCCGCACCCGCGACCTGTTCGACGACTTTGCCCAGGTGCTGTCCGAAGTGGATACCCTGATTCTGCTGGACGTGTATCCCGCCGGCGAAAAACCCATCCCCGGCGCCGACGGGCGCAGTCTGAGCCGGGCGATCCGGGTGCGCGGCAAGGTGGACCCGATCTTCGTCGAGCGGATCGTCGATCTCCCGGCGGCGCTGCCAGGCCTCCTCCGCGACGGCGATCTGCTGCTGATGATGGGGGCGGGTGACATCGGAGCCATGGCGGTGCAACTGGGGCGCGACGGCTTACCGGGCGCAGGTTGAACGAGCGAAATCGAAGGGGGAGACAGCGGATGCAACAGATACAACAGCGGATGGCGAGCGATCCAGTGGCCTTCGGCAAGGTTGCAGTGCTGATGGGCGGCTGGTCGGCGGAACGGGCGGTGTCGCTGGTCAGCGGCCAGGCGGTATTGCGCGGCCTGCAGGCGCGCGGCGTGGATGCCCATGGCATTGACGTGGACCGTGGCATTCTGAACGTACTGGCTGACGGCGGGTTTGATCGGGCGTTCATCGTCCTCCACGGTCGCGGCGGCGAGGACGGAGTGATGCAGGGGGCGCTGGAGCTGCTGGGCCTGCCCTACACCGGCAGCGGGGTGCTGGCCTCGGCGCTGGGCATGGACAAGCTGCGCACCAAGCAGGTCTGGGTGGGCGCGGGCCTGCCGACCCCGCCCTGGCGCCTGGTTGAGAGCGCGGTGGAGCTGGCTGAGGCCGCCGCCGCGCTGGGGCTGCCACTGGCGGTCAAGCCGTCCCGCGAGGGGTCCAGCATCGGCGTCAGCCGGGTGGACGATCCTGCGCAGTTCCAGGCTGCCTGGGAGCGTGCCGCCGCCTGCGATTCGCTGGTGCTGGTCGAACCGTGGATCGTGGGCCAGGAGTACACCGGTGGCCTGTTGCAGGACGAGGCGCTACCGCTGATCCGGTTGGAGACTCCGCGCACCTTCTACGACTACGAGGCCAAGTACCACGCCGACGATACCCGCTATCTCTGCCCCTGCGGCCTGCCCGAAGCGCGGGAAGCCGAATTGCGGGACTTGGTCCGCCGAGCATTCGCGGCGGTGGGCTGCGCCGGTTGGGGTAGGATCGATCTGCTGGTGGATGCCCAGGACCAGCCCTGGCTACTGGAAGTCAACACCGTGCCGGGGATGACCGATCACAGCCTGGTGCCGATGGCGGCGCGGGTAGCGGGCCTGAGTTTCGAGGACCTGGTCTGGCGCATTCTGGAGACCAGCCTGGCGCAGCGCAGTTAAGCGGGAGACGATGATGCGACTCGGACGGGGACGCCGCCACGGGGCGACATCGCTCAAGCGCGACCCGGCGGTTGCGCCGGGGCAGCGCTGGGCCGCCTGGAAACCGTGGCTGCGCGGGCTGGGCGTGGTGCTGGTGCTGGCAGCGGTTGGCTTCGGCCTGGAAGCCGGGCTTCGTGCACTGCGCGAGCCGGGCGCGTTTCCATTGCGCCAGGTGCGGTTCGAGGGTGAGTTGCGCAACCTGACCGAGGCGGACTTGCAGCCGCTCGCCCAGGCTTACCTGGGCCAGAATTTCTTCGTCGCCAATCTCGATGAGTTGCGCGTGGCGCTGGCCGCTGACCCCTGGATCGAGGAGGTCACGGTGCGGCGCAGTTGGCCCGATACGGTGGCCATCCAGTTACGCGAGCGGGTGGCCTTCGGCTACTGGGGTGAGCGCGGCGAGATGGTGGATGCGAATGGCTACCGCTTTCGCCCGCCCGCGCTGCGCCAACCGGGGCCGTGGCCGCGCCTGGCTGGACCCGGGGGCCGCGAGAAGGCGTTGATCAAGGCGTGGCGCGACATCCGCGTCCGGCTGGACCCGGTGGGCTTGACGCTGGTGAAACTGAAGCAGGACGAACGGCGGGCCTGGTGGCTGACCTTCGATAGCGGCTTGCAGGTGTATCTGGGGCGCGAACGGTTCGAGGAGCGGTTGCAGCGGTTGGCCCATGTCTACCCGCGGGTACTGGCCGCCCAGGCTGACCGGATCGCAGTGGTGGATTTGCGTTACGGCAACGGGTTCGCCGTGCGCTGGAAATCGGGGCCGCCGGCCCCGACGGCGGGTTAGGCGGGAGCGGGAAACAGGAGCGGTCATGTCCAGAAAAGAAGACCAGAACCTGATCGTCGGACTCGATATCGGCACCTCCAAGGTTGTGGCGGTGGTCGGCGAAGTCGGCCAGGACGGGACGATTGACGTGGTAGGTGCTGGCGTGCACCCCGCGCGCGGCCTGAAGAAGGGCGTGGTGGTCAACATCGAGTCCACCGTCCAATCCATTCAGCGCGCGGTGGACGAGGCGGAGCGAATGGCGGGCTGCCGGATTCACTCGGTGTACACCGGAATTTCCGGCAGCCATATCCGCGGGTTCAACTCCCACGGTGTCACCCCGATCAAGCACCGGGAGGTGACCCCGGAAGACGTGGATCGAGTGATCGAGGCGGCGCGGGTGGTGGCGATTCCGGCCGACCAGAAAATCCTGCACATCCTGCCGCAGGAATTCATCATCGATGGCCAGGAAGGCATCCAGGAACCGGTCGGCATGGCCGGGGTGCGGCTGGAAGCACGGGTTCACCTCGTCACCTGCGCGATCAGCGCCGAGCAGAACATCGTCAAGTGCGTGCGGCGCTGCGGTTTGGAGGTGGACGACGTTATCCTGCAGCCGCTGGCGTCGAGCCGGGCGGTGCTGACCCCGGACGAGAAGGAACTGGGCGTGTGCCTGCTGGACATCGGCGGCGGCACCACCGATCTGGCGGTGTTCACCCACGGCGCGATCAGCCATACCGAGGTGATTCCAGTCGCCGGCAACCAGGTGACCAACGATATCGCGGTGGCCTTCCACACCCCGACCCCGGATGCCGAGGAACTCAAGATCAAGCACGCCTGCTGCCTCAAGCAACTGGCGCGGGCGAACGAGCGAATCGAAGTGGCCGGCGTCGGCGACCGGGCGGCGCGGGCGCTGTCCCGACTGGAACTGGCGGAAGTGGTGGAGCCGCGCTACGAGGAACTGTTCGAGGTGGCCCTGGGGAAGTTGCAACGCAGCGGTTTCGAGCATCTGATCCCTGCCGGGGTAGTGCTGACGGGAGGCAGTTCGCAGATGGCGGGGATCGTCGAACTGGCCGAGGAGGTGCTGCACCTCCCGGTTCGACGTGGCCTGCCGCGCGACGTGACGGGGCCACAGGACGTGGTGCGCAATCCGATTTATGCCACCGCGGTAGGATTGCTGCTGTTTGGTAACGAGACCCGGCCCGGTCGGCCGGGTCCGGTATCGAGAGTGGGTCGCAAGGGATGGTGGACCCGAATCAAGGGTTGGTTTCAGGGGAATTTCTAGGCAGTTAGGTCGGGGAAGTCCGGGTCGAGAGAACCATTAATCGAGGAGTAACCATAATGTTCGAGTTGATGGATGCCAAGACGGAAGAAAATGCCGTCATTAAGGTGATCGGGGTGGGCGGCGGCGGCAGCAACGCCGTGCAGCACATGTTGAGCGCCAGCATCGAGGGCGTGGATTTCATCTGCGCCAACACCGACGCGCAAGCGCTGAAGAGTTGCTCGGTGCCAGCCACCTTGCAAATGGGTGCCAACATCACCAAGGGGCTGGGAGCGGGCGCCAACCCCGATGTGGGCCGGCAAGCGGCGCAGGAGGACAGCGAACGGATCCGTGAATCCTTGCAGGGCGCCGACATGGTGTTCATCACCGCCGGCATGGGGGGCGGCACCGGCACCGGCGCCGCACCGGTAGTGGCGCAACTGGCGCGGGAGATGGGCATCCTGACCGTGGCGGTGGTCACCAAGCCGTTCCCGTTCGAGGGCAAGAAGCGCATGGAAGTCGCGGTCAACGGTATCCGCGAACTGGGCCAGACCGTGGATTCGCTGATTACCATTCCCAATGAAAAACTGCTGACGGTGCTGGGCAAGAGCGCCAGCCTGCTGGATGCGTTCAAGGCGGCCAACGACGTGCTGCTCGGCGCGGTACAGGGCATCGCTGAGTTGATCACCAATCCGGGTCTGATCAACGTGGATTTCGCCGACGTGCGTACCGTGATGTCCGAAATGGGCATGGCGATGATGGGCACGGGCCGGGCGGTCGGCGACGGGCGCGCCCGCGAGGCGGCCGAGGCGGCCATCGCCAGTCCGCTGCTGGAGAACGTCAATCTGGCCGGCGCCAAGGGCCTGCTGGTCAACATCACCTCCGGCATGGACCTGACCATCGGCGAATTCGAGGAAGTGGGCAACACCATCAAGGAACTGGCGTCGGACGACGCCACCGTGGTGGTCGGCACCGCCATCGATCCGGATATGCGCAACGAGCTGCGGGTGACCATCGTTGCTACCGGCATCGGCCAGGGCACGCCAGCCAAGGCGACTGCCACACGCGAGCGGGATGCGGCGATTCCGCACGTCAAGCTGGTGCCGCAGCGGGCTAGCGGCGATGTCCATGTCCACCACGACCGGCCCAGCGCCCGGCAGAAGGCGGGCGATATGCCGAGCGAACGGGACCGCGTCGATCCCGAGGAGTATCTGGATATCCCGGCGTTCCTGCGCCGGCAGGCCCTGGGCCGACCAGCGGATTGAACGGTTGGAATCGTCAACGCCTGCCTTGATGGATCAGGTCTCTGCGACATGGGTAAATGATCACGGTCGGTTGATGGAGGTTGGAGCGATAGCTTTCGCAACTTAACAACACCAGAGTTGCTAAAGAGAAACAAGTTGCAATATCGCTACGGATTGCGGTATCTTTGTCGCAACGCAAGATGGCGTAGTGGTTGCCCGCTGGTTACATGGACCAGAGGGCGAGCTCGCGGGTGCGCAATCCGGACCCGCGCGGCGCGCCACAACGCCAAGCTCCAGTTCAATTGACGTGTTGGGGGACCTGACATGATTAGGCAGCGAACTTTGAAAAACGCCATTCGGGCGACTGGCGTTGGCCTGCACACCGGCGATAAGGTCTATTTAACCTTGCGCCCGGCGGCGCCCGATGCAGGCATCGTATTCCGGCGGGTCGATTTGCCCGAACCCGTCGAGATCAGGGCCTGCCCGCGCCATGTGGGGGACACGCAACTGTCCACCTCCCTGGTCAAGGACAAGGCCCGCATTTCCACCGTCGAGCATCTGCTGTCGGCATTTGCGGGGCTGGGCATCGACAATGCCTACGTTGACGTAAGCGCCGCCGAGGTGCCGATCATGGATGGTAGCGCCGGGCCTTTCGTCTTTCTGATCCAGTCGGCGGGCATTCAGGAGCAGAACGCACCCAAGCGCTTCATCCGCATCAAGCGGCCGGTGATGGTCGAGGATGGCGACAAATGGGCGCGGTTCGATCCCTTCGACGGTTTCAAGGTCGAGTTCACCATCGCGTTCGATCATCCGCTGTTCAAGGGCCGCAACCAGCACGCGGTGGTGGATTTCTCGACTACCTCCTTCGTCAAGGAGGTCAGCCGGGCGCGCACCTTCGGCTTCATGCGCGACCTCGAATACCTGCGCGAACGGCGGCTGGCTTTGGGCGGCACGCTGGATAATGCCATCGTGGTGGACGATTACCGCATCCTGAACGAGGATGGCCTGCGCTACGAGGACGAGTTCGTCAAGCACAAGATTCTGGACGCCATCGGCGATCTGTACCTGCTGGGCCACAGCCTGATCGGCGCGTTCACCGGCTACAAGTCCGGCCACGCCCTGAACAACCGACTGCTGCGCGAGTTGCTGGCCGACAGCGCCGCCTGGGAAGAAGTCACCTTCAGCGACGAGCGGCAGGCGCCGATTTCCTACTTGCAGCCGGCCCAGGCCACCCGCTGAAACCTCCCCATTCTGGTTTTACCTCCGGTCCTCCTTCCCCTGCGGCTTCCCGGCGATCCCGGGAGGCCGTTCTTTTTATCCAGGCCCCCTCATGCACCCAGCCATATCGGCGCGCCCCGGCCGCCGCGCAATAATCCTGCCCCTTGGGTTATCATGGCGCTTATTGGCATTGAGCGACGAAGCAAAGGCTCCCGATTGATGAATATTTTGAAAAGCATTTTTGGCAGCCGCAACGACCGCGTGCTGCGCCGGATGCGCAAGGTCGCGGACCGGATCAACGTCCTGGAACCGGGCATGGTGGCCTTGAGCGATGCGGATCTGCGCGCCAAGACCGACGAATTCAGGAACCGCCTGGCGCAGGGTGAGACGCTGGACGCACTGCTGCCGGAAGCGTTCGCCGTAGTGCGCGAGGCCAGCAAGCGCTCCCTCGACATGCGCCATTTCGATGTCCAGTTGATCGGCGGCATGGTGCTGCACGAAGGCAAGATCGCCGAGATGCGTACCGGCGAGGGCAAGACCCTGGTGGCGACGCTGACGGTGTATCTCAACGCGCTGGCCGGCAAGGGCGTCCACGTGGTCACGGTCAACGACTATCTGGCGCGCCGCGACGCCGACTGGATGGGCCAGATTTACCGGTTTCTGGGGATGAGCGTCGGCGTGGTCATCGCCGGTATGAGTCCCGAGGAAAAGCGCGCCGCCTATGGCGCCGACATCACCTACGGCACCAACAACGAATACGGCTTCGATTACCTGCGCGACAACATGGCCTTCGGCCTGGATCAAAAAGTGCAGCGACCCCTGCATTACGCGCTGGTGGACGAGGTGGACTCGATCCTGATCGACGAGGCGCGCACCCCGCTGATCATCTCCGGTCCGGCCGAGGAAAGCTCGGAACTCTATCGCAAGGTCAACGAGATCGTGCCACGCCTGACCCGCCAGAAGGAAGAGGAGGGGCCGGGCGATTACTGGGTGGATGAAAAGTCCAAGCAGGTCTATCTAACCGAAGCGGGCCACGAACAGGTCGAGGAACTGCTGCTGGAGGCCGGACTGCTGCACGAAGGCGACAGCCTGTACGACGCCGCCAACCTGGGTGTGTTTCACCACCTCAACGCCTGCCTGCGCGCCCACGCCCTGTTTCACAAGGACGTGGAATACATCGTGCGCGGCGGCGAAATCATCATCGTGGACGAGTTCACCGGCCGCACCATGCCGGGCCGGCGCTGGTCGGATGGTCTGCACCAGGCCATCGAAGCCAAGGAAGGCGTGCCGATTCAGGCCGAGAACCAGACCCTGGCCTCGATCACCTTCCAGAACTACTTCCGCCTGTACCAGAAGCTGGCAGGGATGACCGGCACCGCCGACACCGAAGCCTTCGAGTTCCAGCAGATTTATGGACTGGAAGTGATCGTGGTCCCCACGCATCTGAAAATGATCCGCGACGACAAGGGCGATCTGGTATTTCTCACCCAGCAGGAGAAATACCAGGCGGTACTGGAAGATATCCGCGATTGCCGCCAGCGCGGCCAGCCGACCCTGGTCGGCACCACCTCCATCGAA